>DASXTG010000001.1:0-1736 GCA_036505515.1 Candidatus Dormiibacterota bacterium
CTGTGTCTGTGAGCTCAAATCCAACTCCTCCAGAAAATGGGTATGCCGAATTGACGGTTCGGATACGAGAGCGGTCGAGTGGGCGCGTCCGGTCAGGACGCGAGCAGACGACCGGTGCTAGCTACAGAAGCAGGCCGGGATATGGGTCAAACGCTGGGCAGGCCACACGAAGTCCCGCATCGGAGACATCAATTGTAGGCAACCACCAAACGCTGTGGCGGATTCCTGAGAATTTGCGACAGTGTCGCAAGTAACCCTCCTCAAATACCAGGCCCTTGGCAACGACTACCTCGTCGTGGACCTGCCAGGACCGCTGGCAGAGTTGATCGCGATCCTGCCCGCGCTCTGTGACCGCCACCTGGGGCTCGGCTCGGACGGCCTGCTGGCGTTCGACCCCAAGCGGTGGAGCGTGCGCATCTTCAACCCTGACCGCTCGGAGGCGCAGAAAAGCGGCAACGGCCTGCGCATCACCGCAGCCCACGCGGTCCTGGAGCACGGTGCGCCCGAGACCTTCGAGCTGCGTACTCTCGATCGCGCCAACTCGGTCCGGGTGCTTGCGAAAGACGGCGTCGAGATCGTCACCGAGCTGGACATCGGCAGGCCATCGTTCCGCGCCGCCGATCTACCTGCGAACTTCGACGGCGAGCCGGAACACGTCGACCTCGAGACGCCTGCGGGCCAGGTCGAGGCGGTGCTCGTCTCGGTTGGCAATCCCCACTGCGTGGTCTTCGGCCAGCCCGTCAACAAGGAGCGGTGCCTGGAGCTCGGGCCGCACCTGGAGCGGCATCCGGCCTTCCCCGAGCGGACGAACGTCCAGCTGTGCGAGGTGGTGGATCGGACGCGCGTGCGCGCGGAGATCTGGGAGCGCGGCGCCGGCTACACGCTCGCCTCCGGCACGAGCGCCAGCGCGGTCGCTGCCGCGTGCATGCGCCGCGGCCTGGTCGACGACCACGTCACGGTGTCGATGCCGGGCGGCGACCTGGCGCTGCGCCGCGAGGCGAACGGCAACCTGGTCCAGTCCGGACCGGCAAAGCGCGTCTACCGCGCGGTGGTCGACCTAGCCGACTTTGCTCAGCCGTGAGACGGCCTCTGGCAACTCCTTCAGGTTGCTGATCACAGCGTCAGCAAGGGCTGAGTCACCCTTCTCGCCCTGGCGATTGACCCAGATCCGCGTGATCCCGAGTTCGTGCGTGGGCCTGATGTCGTGGAAGTAGCTCTGCGCGACGTGGGTCCACGCAGCCGCAGACGAGCCGAAAGTCGATTGGAACAACTTGAAATGAGCCGGATTCGGTTTGTAAGCGGAGACGTCTTCCGCGGTGACGACCGCGTCAAACGACGCCGGCAGGCGCCGCTGGGTCAAGGCGATGATGTCGCGGTCGCAGTTGGTCAGGAGGGCGAACTTCCATCCCAGCTTGCGCAGCCCGGCCAGCGCCGGACCCACGTCGGCGAACGGCGGCCAGTGCGGGATCGTCGAGACGAGCGCGCTCGCGTCGTCCGCCTTCAGGTCGAGCGACAGTTGCTTCGCCGCACGCCGCGCCGTCTCCGTGAGCACCGCCCGATAACGCTTGAAGGGACCTTCTTCCACCTCGGGTTCAAGCGCGATGTAGGCGTTTAGAAACTCTTCGCCACGTCCCGGAAACAGCAGCTCGCCGGTCGTCCGAATCCCATGGCGCCAGTCGATCAGCGTGCCGAAGCAGTCGAACGTGAGCCAGCGGTCGGCCAAAGCCAGGGCTTCT
>DASXTG010000002.1:0-16693 GCA_036505515.1 Candidatus Dormiibacterota bacterium
ACTTCGAGGTGATCTTTCCAACCTTCATGAAAGAGGTCGTGGCCGAGTTCACGCACCTCGCGCGTCGCAGTCCGCACATCTCGCAGTCCTCGGGAGTGTCGGTGCGAATGTCGATCGCGAACTTCGAGAACCTCGCGAGCAACGCCGTCCGGCGCGCTGCACGCCAGGGTGAGTCGCTGGCGGTGCCGCGAATCACAGACCTCGCCTTCCGGACTTCCTCGACAGCCGGCCGTGTGGAGATCGAAGCCCTCGACGAGGGCAAGGAGGAGCAGGTGCTGTCGCGGCTGGAACGCGGCGCCGTCAGCGCAGTGTTCAGCCGACACTTCTCCGCCGCGCAGTTCGATGGTCTGGTGGCGCGTTTCGAGGACGGGGCGATGCTCGAGGTCGGCGAGGCCATCCCGGCGCGCACTTACACGCGCACCATCGGCGACCTGCCGGAGCTGGCGATCGCGCTGAAGAAGCTGGGCCTGCCCGACCGGCCCGAAGTCCGGGCGTCGGTCATCGAGTTCCTGCTCGAGGGCCTGCACCTGAACAAGCGGCTCAACAAAGACGAGGTCGAAGGCAGAGCGGTCTACCGCCGCTGATCCCGTCTCCCGGAAGCATCAATTCCGCGCGTTTGGCGTGCCAAAACCGCGGTTCGAGGGTGTGCGATGCGCACGTTTGGCGCCAAAAGTTCGGAATGCCTACTGCTGCGTGTAGATCCAGGTGAACGCGATCACGAGCCCGACCACCAGCAGAAAGAACAGCAGCTCGACCCTGATCGCGACGCGGACCAACCGCCGGGCGCGTCGCGTCCGCGCCCCGCAGCGCTCGCAGTAGGCCGCGCCCGGCACCAATTCCGCCCCGCAGCTGTCGCACGCGAGCTGAGCCTGAGCCATCCCATTGAGTATGTATCGTTGGCGAAATGGAACTAGACGAGGAGCTGACGCCGTCGGATGCCGTGCTCCTCATGAGCTCGGTGCCCGAGCGCATCGGCGACCTCGTGTACGGCCTCGACGAGGCAAAGCTCCGCTACCGCCACGGGCCTGCCTTTCCGACGCTGGGCGGCCTGATCGGGCACCTGCTCGACTCGGGAGCCCGCGTCGACGGGCTGCTCAGGCACGCTCACCTTGATGGCCTGGCGACCGCTGACGTGAGGGCGACGATCGACCCCACACCCGACCACGACCTCGACCGGTCGCTGCAGGAAGCGCTCGAGGATTTCGCACGAGTGCGGCGGAGGACGGTCGACCTCCTTCATGGCTGGGGCAAGAACGAGTGGGACCGCACCATCTCAGATCCACGCGGCGGGTCGTTCAGCCTGCTCGAGATCTGCCGGATGGTGACGCGCCACGAGATGGCACACATTGCCCAGATCCGCAACCTCACCGCCCTGCTGCCCGAGCCCGAAGACCTGGGCCCGATGCAGCCCGTGCGATCCCCGGCCGATGGCCAGTAGCGAACCCGACGCGTCCGGAAGCTCCGAGGCGCAGGAGCCCTCCGGCGAAGCGGCACGCAAGCCGGGGCGCTCGAGGCGCAAGCGCAAGTCGGGGCGTTCGGAGGGCCGATCGGCCCAGTACTGGATGGTGGTCAGCTCACCGGAGAACTTCCGCAAGACGCGCGAGCTCGGCTTTACGATCCAGGGCCTCAAGAGCCGCCACCGACGCCGTGTGGAGACCATGCGCGTCGGCGACCGGGTGCTCTACTACGTGACCGGGCGCATGGCGTTCGCGGCCACTGTGACGGTCGCTTCGCCCATGTACGAAGATCACACCCCCATCTGGCGCTCGGCGCGCCGCGACGAGGACTACCCGTGGCGCGTCCACATCCGCGCCGACATCGCATTGGAGGACCCGGATTGGGTGCCCGCCAAGGAGCTGGCGTATCGCCTCGATTACGTGCGGAAATGGCCGCCTGAGCACTGGACGCTTGCGTTCCAGGGCCACATCCACGCCTTACCGCGAAACGACTTCGGCATGGTCGAGGATGAGATCGCCCGCACCTCGCGGCACCGGCGATCCCTCGCCGGCTGATCGCGCAGGCGTCACATCCCGAGGCCCGCCGGTGCTTGATTACTGGTGGGCGCAAATCTCGATCTGGCCGCTGAGGCCGGAACCCGGATGGTGAAGTCTCGCGAGGAGGCCTTCGAAGCCCTCTTCACAAGCGAATATGCGCGCGTCGTCGGCATCGCCAACCGTGTGCTGGCCGACCCACACGAAGCCGAGGACGTGGCCCAGGAGGTTTTCATCAGCTTCCACCGCCTGCACTCGGCCAGCGCCCAGTACGCGCCTGCATGGCTTTACCGAGCCGCGGCGCACACCGCGTTGAACCGCCTTCGCGGCCGGCGACGGCGCGAGATACGCGAGCTGGCGCAGACGCCGGACGAGGGCGCGCGCACGGTCGATCCCCAGCGAATGCTCGAAGTCAACGAGGACCGCCGGCTCGTACGGGAGGCGCTGGCACGGCTGGCGCCCAAACCGGCGGCTGTGCTGGTCTTGCGCGCCAGCGGCCTCAGCTACGCCGAGGTCGGCCAGGCGCTCGGAGTCGGAACCGGACAGATTGGAACGTTATTGCGACGCGCAGAAGCCGCGCTGCGTAAGGAGGTCACCCGTGGCACATCTCTCTGAAGGAACTTTGCGCCGGATGGTCGACGACCCGGATGCCCTTGGGGGCTCGGACCGCCGGCACTACGCCACGTGCGAGGACTGCCGGGCCCGATATGCCGGTCTGGCCGATGACGCCCGCGCCACCGCGACCATGCTGGCCGTGCCGGACCTCAAGGTAGACGTCGGGGCCGCGTTCACGCGGGTGCAGTCGGCGCCGGAAGCGCGGCCGCGGTTTGGCTTCAGCCTGCCGATCTTCCGTCCCGTTTCCCGTCCGATGTTCGCCGGTGTTGTGGCCACGGTGGCAATCGCCGCCCTGGTCGTGACCGCGTTTGCGAACATCCTCCCGGTCTTTCAGCCCAAGACGGTCGAGCCCGTGCCTATCACCGTGGGCGACCTTGAGACCCTCTCCCAGCTGAGCGAGTACGGCACCCTGACCTGGTCCAAGCAGCCGAAGCCCGAAATCGTCCTGTCGGCCGCCGAAGCCGAGAAGGTGTCCGGCCTACACGTTCCAGTTGTCGGCACCCTGCCCGCAGGCGTTTCCACCACGGTCACCTACGCGGCGATGCCCCAGGCGGTAGCCGTGTTCACGTTCGACGCCGACAAGGCGGCGGCTGCCGCCGTCAAGAGCGGCAAAGCGCTCCCGGCTCTGCCCGCCAACATGAACGGCGCCACGCTGACTGTGACTGTCGGGCCGGCGGTGCTCGAGGTCTTCGGGAACCTGCAGAATGGCGCGTCCAGCGCCTCTGAGATCAACCTGCCGCAGCTGGTCGTGGCGGCGTCGACCGCGCCGAACGTCACTTCCACGCAGGTCACCGCAAAGCAGCTCGAGAACTACCTGCTTTCTGTTCCTGGCCTGTCGCCCCAGCTGGCGGCGACCCTTCGATCGATCGAAGACCCCACGACCACATTGCTCATCCCGGTGCCCATCCAGTACGCGACCTCCACGAAGGTGCAGGTGCAGGGCGTCCAGGGCGTCGCGCTCGGCGACAACACAGGCGCCGGCTCCGCGGTGATCTGGATCAAGAACGGGACCGTCTACGGAGTCCTTGGACTCTTGAAGCAGTCCCAGGTGTTGAGCGTCGCCAACCAACTGAGCTGACCGTATAGCCTGCAGACGTGGCTGAGGCAGCACCGACGATGACAGCGGCCGCCCCCGCGGGGGTGGCCGCTTCCGCGCCCGCCATCCACACGGTCGACCTGTCGAAGCGATTCGGCAGCACTGTCGCCCTCGCCGGCCTGTCGATGACGGTGCCGCGAGGCGAGATCTTCGGTTTCCTCGGACCCAATGGCGCGGGCAAGACCACCTCGGTCAAGCTGCTGCTCGGCCTGCTCAGACCCAGCGCGGGCGAGGCCTGGCTGCTGGGCGAGCCGATCGGCGACCTGGCCACCCGCAGGCGCATCGGCTACCTGCCGGAGCTCTTCCGATACCAGAGCTGGCTCAATGCGCGTGAGGTCCTTGCGCTCCACTGCGAGCTGGCGCCGCTGCCGCGATCGACCTGGAAGGAGGAGATCGCCCGAGCCCTCGACACGGTGGGCCTGACGGATCGGGCCGACGATCGCGTGAGCACCTTCTCGAAAGGCATGCAGCAGCGCCTCGGTCTGGGCGCGGCGTTGCTGGGAAAGCCGGAGCTTGTCTTCCTCGATGAACCCACTTCGGCGCTCGATCCGGTCGGGCGCCATGACGTGCGCGAGATCATCCGCGGGCTGGCCGCGCGCGGGACCGCGGTGTTTCTCAACTCGCACCTGCTCAGCGAGGTCGAGCAGGTGTGCGATCGCGTGGCTGTCGTCGACCACGGCCGCGTGATCGCGTCGGGGACGATGGACGACCTGCTCAGCGGGACCGCGGTTCGCGTTCGGGTCAGGGGCCTGGGCACCGATCAGAAGACCAGTCTTCTCGGCTTCGGGCCGCTCGACGACGAGGGCGATCAGCTCACCTTCACCAAGTTCGACGTCAAACGCGTACCGGAGCTGGTGTCCGCCATCGTGGCGCTCGGCGGCCGCATCTACGAGGTCACGCCTCGCCACCAGACGCTCGAGGACCGCTTCCTGCAGCTCCTCAACGAGGACGACAAGTGATGCCGGTCCTGGTATTCGCGCGGCTGACGGTCCAGGAGGCGTCGCGCCGGCGCCTTCTCCTCGCGCTCGTCATCCTCACGCTGCTCGTCGTCGGCTTCTCCGCCTGGGGTTTCCAGAAGATCACGACCGTGACTCGATCAGACGGCAAAGTGCTTCCGCACGACCAGGTGATCCTCGTCACATCGCAGCTGCTGATCGTCGTCACGTTCATGTACAGCGGAGTGCTCGCGCTCAGCGCCGCCGTCGTGGCGGGTCCCCTCATCTCCAGCGAGGTCGAGAGCGGCCTTCTGCTTTCGATGCTTGCGCGCCCCGTTCGCCGCAGCGAGGTCGTCATCGGCAAATGGCTCGGGCTGGGGGTGCTGGTCGCCCTCTACGCCGCCGGGTCCGCATTCCTGGAGCTGACCGCTGTCGACTGGGCGACGGGATATGTGCCGCCGCACCCGTTCCAGCTCGTCTTTTATGTTGCCGCCGAGGGATTGATCCTCCTCTCTCTGGGCATGCTGCTCTCGACGCGCCTGTCAGGAATCACCGGAGGCGTGATCGCGCTCGTCGCCTGGCTCATGGCCTGGATCGCGGGCGTCGTCGGTGACATCGGAACCGCGCTGCAAAACGAGGCGGTCCAGAACATCGGCACCATCAGCCACCTGATCCTTCCCACCGACGGCCTGTGGCGCGGCGCCATCTACGCCATGGAGCCGGATGCCGTGATCGCCGCCCTTCGAGCGGGCGGCGTGGCCACGCGCGCCAATCCATTCAGCGCGGTGGACCCACCGCCCTTTGCTTACCTGGCCTGGGTCGTGGTCTGGTTCGCGCTCGTGCTGGGGCTCAGCATCTGGAGCTTCCGCACCAGAGAGATCTAGACGGCCCGGCCTGAAGCCCCCCAGCCGTGAGCCCCGCGAGTGCGCACACAAGCGGGAATCGGAGGCGTCGCAAACCCGCGAGTGCGCACACAACGCCCCTAGCGCTGCCATCAACGCCCCACCTTTTCGCTTTTAGGGCGGGGAAATCAGGGCGGCGGTAGGACCGCCTGCGTTTGCGTGACCCGCGCCACGCGGCGCCCTTCCGGATCAAGAAGATCGGTCTGGATCACAATCGTGGTCCGGCCGACGTGGAGCGGCGTGCTGACCGCAACCACGAAACCCTCTCGCACGGCGCGAAAGAAGTTGGTCTTGGACTCGATGGTCGCCGTGCCGGCGCCGGGCGGCAGGTTGAGCACGGCGCAGTACGCGCCCACGCTGTCGGCGAGAGTCATCAGCGCGCCACCGTGGAGCACCCCCCCGATCGTGCACCTTTCGAGCGACCACTCGAGCCGCCCGCGCACCTCTTGCGGCTCGGCCGACACCAGCTCCGCGCCGATCAGGGTCGCGAAAGGCATCGCCGCCAGCGGCGACTCTTTCAGGGGTAGAGGCCTCGCTCGCGGGTGGCGCCCGCCACTCGCGAAACCGCCTGCACGTACGCGGCCATGCGCATGTCCAGCTTGCGCTCGAGCTTGGTCTTCAAGACCTCGGAGAAAGCCCTCGACATGATCGCCTTCAGCTTCTGGTTGACCTCGTGCTCGGACCAGAAGAACGACTGCAGGTCCTGGACCCACTCGAAATACGACACCGTCACGCCCCCTGCGTTGGCGAGGATGTCCGGGACCAGGAAGATGTCGCGCTCGCGGAAGATGGCGTCCGCCTCCGGCGTCGTCGGCCCGTTGGCGCCTTCGACGATGAGGGTTGCCTTCACATCGCGCGCGTTCTGCGACGTGAGCTGGTTGCCGATCGCGGCGGGGACGAGCAAGTCGCAATCGACGGTCAGCACGTCCTGGTTGCCGATCTCCTGCGCCCCCGGAAAACCGCGCAGCGTCTTCTCGCGCGCGCGGTACTCGAGCACGCGTTTGATCGACAGCCCTAGCGGGTTGTAGATGCCGCCGTAGTCCTCGCTGACCGCCACGATCGAGCAGCCGGCCTCTTCGAGCAGCTTGGCGCTGACGCTGCCCACGTTGCCAAACCCCTGCACCGACACGCGCGTCTGGTGCGGGTGGCGGCCGAGATGATCGAGCGCCGCCATCGAGCAGATCGTCACCCCGCGACCCGTGGCCTCGATCCTGCCCAGCGAACCCCCTACCTCGATCGGCTTGCCGGTGACCGACGCCGGAACCGAATAGCCGAGGTGCATCGACAGCGTATCCATGATCCACGCCATCACCTGCCCGTCTGTGTTGACGTCTGGCGCGGGGATGTCGCGATCGCTGCCGATGAGCACAGAGATCTCGGTCGCGAATCGGCGCGTCATGTGCTCGAGCTCATTCAACGAAAGCTCTCGCGGATTGACGATGATCCCGCCCTTCGCGCCCCCGAACGGGATGCTTACGACTGCGCACTTCCAGGTCATCCACATCGCCAGCGCCTTGACCTCGTTGAGGGAGACGTCGGGGTGGTACCTGATGCCGCCCTTGGCCGGCCCGCGATTGATGTTGTGCTGCACTCGATAGCCGGTGAACATGCGCAGGCTGTCGTCGTCCAACTTGACCGGGAAGTGGCACGTGAACTCTCGCTGCACCTCGCGGAGCACCTCGCGCAGCCAGGGCTCGAGCTTGATGATCTCGGCCGCCGTGTCGAACTGCGCCTGCGCCGTGCGCCACTCGTCCGCCTCGACCACCGGGTGCAGCTCGGCCGTGCTCACATCAGGACCGATGATCGCGGATATTCGGCATCGGGGTCACAGATTACGTTGACGCACGCCGGCAGGCCGGACTTGAATGCCCGTTCCAGCGCGGGTCTTATCTGGTCCGGCCGGTCGACCAGCTCGCCGTGGCCGCCGAGCGATTCCACCACCCTGTCGTAGCGGGTGCGCGGCGCGAGGTCTGTCGCGACGCTGGCGCCGAGCAGGCTCTGCATCGGGTGCTTCTCGAGCGCCCAGATCCCGTTGTTGCCGACAACGCATACGACGGGGATGCGGTGTCGGACCATGGTGTCGAACTCCATCGCGGCGAAGCCGAAGGCGCCATCGCCCGAAAGAAGGATGACCTGCCGGTCAGGGTGAGCAAGCTTGGCGGCCATCGCATAAGCCGGCCCAGAGCCCAAGCAGCCGAACGGGCCGGGATCAATCCACAGCCCGGGCTTCGGTCGCTCGATCAGGCGGCCGGCGAACGACACGAAGTCGCCGCCATCACCGACGAGGATCGCGTCTGGATCGCTGAAGCGGTCCACCTCGGAGATCAGCCGGGCCGGATGGACTGGCGACGAGCCGGACTGCGTCATTGCCAGATCGCCGTGCCGGGAGGCCACCTCCGCCGCGCGCAGGCTCTCGAGCCAGGCAGAGCGCTCGCGTCCACCCGAGGCCGCGGCCGCGAGAGAGGCCAGGGCTGCTTTCAGGTCGCCATACAGCGAGACCTCCGCGGTACGGTGCTTGCGGTGCGCATCGACGTCGAGGACGACAAGCCGTGCGTCCTCAGCGAATACCGGCGGCTGGCCGAAGTTCAGCCGGAAGTCGAGAGGCACACCGACGACAAGGATGACGTCAGCCTCGCCAAGCGCCTTTGCGCGTGCGCGCGCGAAAAGCAGCGGATGGCCTGGCGGCAGCATCCCGCGGGCCATGCCGTTGACGCAGAGCGGTAGCTGCGCACCTTCAACGAGGGCGCCGAGGTCCGCCTCGGCGCGGGACCACCACACGCTTCCTCCTGCGATGATGGCCGGCCGCTCCGCATCGCGGATCAGGCGCGCGGCGCGCTCGACAGCGCCCGGGTCAGGCAGCGGCCCGAGGTCTACGGTGAGGTGCTCGGTCGCCTCCGGCACGTCCGCGGCGGCGAAGAAGACGTCGAGTGGGACGTCCATGAAAACCGGCCCGGTCCGCCGGCTCAGGGCAGTTCGAATGCATCGCGCCGCGGTGCCGTAGGCCTCCTCGGCCGAGCCCAGCGTCAGCGCCTCCTTCGTGAGGCTCCGCACCACCGCGACGTGATCCATCTCTTGGAGCGAGCCCATGCCCCAGCGCGCAACCGGTGCGCGTCCGCCGATGACGAAGATCGGGCTGTCTGCGGACTGCGCCTGGGCGAGCGCGGATGCGGAGTTGGTGACCCCAGGACCGGCTGTGACCGCGGCCACGCCGCACTCGCGCGTCACCTTTGCCCAGCCCTCGGCCGCGAAAGCCGCGGACTGCTCGTGGCGGACGTCGATGATGCGGATGCCGTGCTCCGCGGCCGCCGTCAAGATCGGCCAGATATGCCCCCCGTTGAGCGTGAAGAGGTGGCTGACCCCGGCGCGCTTCAGGGCGAGCACGATGAGCTCGCCTGTGTTGGCGGAGTCGCTCACTCGCTACTCGGCGAGAGCCCAGGGCATGGCCGCGGTGTTGAACGCCGCCACCGGGGGGCCCTCACGTGCGAGAACGAGGACGCCGCCCCGGGCGTTCAACGTTCGCTGAAGCATGCCCACCGCGCCGTTGGCAACCGCCGCAGCGTCCATGCCGTGCTCCAGCTCGACCACCATCAGGCGGCAGAGCGCGAGCCGGATGAAAGCCTCACCCTCGCCCGTCCCGCACGCGGCGCCCACCCTGTCGTCGGCAAAGAAGCCGGCGCCAGGGATCGGAGAGTCGCCGACGCGACCGGGCCACTTGTTGGCGATGCCGCCGGTGGACACCGCCACCGCCAGCCGCCCGTCCGAATCTCGAGCGATCGCGCCCACCGTATCCGCGTCGCCGCGCGTCTGCCGGTCTCGGTCGATGACGAAGATAGAGGGGTCGCACATCTCCACGCCCTGGATGCGCGCGAAGCGGGACGCGCCGTCGCCGGCCAGGAGCACGTGCCTTCCATCACGCATCACGGCCACCGCCGCCTCGATCGGGTGCCGCACGTCCTTCAACCCGGTCACACCACCTGCACGTCGCTCGGCCCCTTCCATGACGCCGGCATCCAGCTCGACCTCGCCCTCGATGTTCAGGCACGCACCGATGCCTGCGTTGAGATAGGGCTCATCCTCCATAAGACGGACCGCGGCGACCGCCGAAGCCAACGCTCCATCCCTGATAAGGGCCCACCCGGCGGCCAGCGCCCGTTCAACCGACGCCTGGCGCAATGCACGCTCTGCGACCGGCACCGAGCCCGCTCCGCCGTGGACTATGAGCGCGGGCTTGCTCAAGCGCTGAGGCCGGCGCCGCGCGCCGAAGGCTCGCTAAACGGCGAGCTCAGGCGACAAGGATCGGCGCTCGATAGTCCGCCGGTCAGGGACGAAGTCAACCCGGCGTCCCGCCGAGGCGCGCTCCGGCGCGCGGCGCTCACCGAACCGGCGCTCGTTGTTCAACCGCCGGATCGCCACTCGCCGTTCACCCTCTACTGGCATCGAGCTTTCGTCCATCTGCATCTCACCCTCCTAACCTTCTGACCCAAGCCGATGCTATAGCACTCGACGGTCAAGTGCGTTGAGCTTCTCGTCAAGCCGCCGCTCCGACCGCCGGCGCTCGAGCTCGTCGCCAGGGCCCATGTCGACGAACTTCGCATACTGCGCCAGGCGCGGATGCACCTGTGCCACCAGCCGGAACATCTCCTGGGCGACCCAGCGATAGTCGGGGTGTCCCTGGGGTGAGGTCCGCAGCTCGCAGAGGTGATAGATCTCACGCAGGTTGACCCGGAAATACCACCTCATCCGGAACGCAAGCGGCACCACGTACTGCGCCAGCGCCGGGCCGAGGTCGCGGGCCATGCCTGCGTGCGCCTCGGCCGCGGCTTCCACCGCTGTGCGGAACCTGCCGTCCATGCCGAGCTCCACCAGTCCGGCCGGGAGGTCGTAGCCCAGGCTGGTGCCGAGCAGCTGGCGATCCTGGGTGAGCATGCGATGGCGGTGCAGGTCGCGGTAGGCGGCGAAGTTGGCCACGATCTCGAAGGCGTACTGGGCGTGCTCGAGCGCGCGGGGAGGCCGGTGGCGACGGTTCGCGCGGTCGCCGAGGATTGCTTCGAGCAGGCCGGGCACGTCGGCCGGCACTCCGCCCCATGGCTGGTCGGAGTACGGGAAGAGCGCCGCAGCCACGACCTTGCGCTCGGCGTCTGGGTCGTGTTCCAGCAACCGCACTGTTGGGCCCTGGGTCCCCCCACCCTGACCCTCCCCCCAGAGGGGGGAGGCACTACGCAACGCAACTGCTCCCACGGACTCTCTGACTCGCCTCATTCGTTCTGCTGCGGGTTTGCCGTACCGGTCGTCGAGGGCCCGCTTCACGAAGGAAGGTATGACCAGCGCGAGCTCGCGGTGGAGATCGGTGGCCAGGCTCTGGCATTCGGGCAGCTCGTGGGCGGCGAGCTTGGTGATCAGGTATTCGAAAGCGCGCCCGTTGCCGAACAGGCCGAGGTTGGTGAGCGTTCCCGCGGGCAGCAGCCCGCGCAACATGTCCAGCGCCTTCGCTCGGGTGGCGGCCTTCCACGCCCGGTCCGTTTCTCCTTCGTCGAGCGGGAAGCGTTCCCGTATCGACTGCGTCAGCGGCTCGATCAGGTCGCTGTAGACGTCGAAAAGGGCGTCGGCCGCCGGCTCATACGCCCGATGCATGAGCTCGGGACCCCTGCGATACAGCCTGCGACCATCGCGGCCCGGGCGGTCAAACCTGACATACCGCGTCGACTTCTCGAGTGGGGAGATGCCGATGCGGCTGTCCTCGAGTGCCTTGGCCGCCAGCGTGGACACGCGCTCGACTGCTACGTGGGCGCCCGCCAGCTCCGCGACCGAGTCATCGCCGTAGCCGACCAGGACTCGTTCGTAGAACTCCTCGGCTCGCCGGACCGCGACCATGTCGTCGGTGCCGGCGGCCGGGCCGGCGAGGGCGTCAAAACCGGATTCGGGCGCGTTGATGAACTCATCGAGGAGGACCCGGCGCAGGCTCTTCTCCGTGCGCGAGTACCGCGAGAAAAGTGCGCCCTTGACGACTTCGGGCAGGTTGCGGAGCGCAAACACCGGCCGGTCCATGTTGGTGAAGTAGCGCGCCAAGACAGAGGCCTCGGACGAGTTGAATTCCGACGATGGACTGCCTGCCACGTTCGCCACCTATCCTAGCCGCCGCACTATATCTGGGGGCTCAGGTCGTTTGGACCCCATCATCTAGGCTCAGAGCCGTGAAGTTGTCCCCCAGTTGTACACACACGTGTTAACAAGCTAGCCTCGGCGAGATGGAAATCGGGATCGGGGAGGTCGCCGGGGTCGACTGGATCGCTCACTGGCGCAGCCTCGTCCGCGAGCGTGCAGGCGGCTCCGACCGGCATGCCGGCGCCGGGTACTGGGACCGGCGGGCGCCCTCTTACGCGCGCATCACTCGCGGGCGCGCCGACGACTTCACCGAGGTCATCAGCCCATACCTGTCGCCTCGGAAAACCCTGATCGATGTCGGCGCCGGCGCAGGCCGCCACGCCACACCACTCGCTGAGCGGCTGGAATGGGTGACAGCGGTTGAACCGTCCGAGGGCATGCGGGCGCAGATCTCCCCTCGAGACAACATGACCGTCGTCGCGAGCACCTGGGAGGACGCGGAGGTGGCGCCCGCCGACCTGCTCATCTGCTGCCATGTCCTGTATGGAGTCGAAGATCCGATCCCCTTCATCCAAAAGATGGAGCGCTCGGCGCGGGAGCGCGTGTTCATCATGCTGCGAGAGGGGCCGGTCCCGCACCCGTCCACGGCTCTGCGCGAACGGCTGGCGGGCGAACCCGGTCCACGCACACCTGGCTTTAGCGACCTCTTCCTCCTGCTCGTGCAGATGAGGATCGCGCCGGACGTCACGTTCATCCGATACCCGGTAGTCAACCGCTATTCCGATCTCGATGAGGCGCTCAGCGACAATCGCATGCTGCTCGGCGAGGCGTGGGACGAGGCGCGGGTCCGAGCGCTGCTCGAAGAGATGCTGGTCCGCGACGGCGATGAGCTCGTGTTCGACAGCGGCATCGCCCTGGCCGGGATCGCGCATTGGCAACCGCAGAAATCCTGATCCGTCCGGTGAGGCCGGCCGATCGCGAGCGCATCGTCGAGCTCACCAAGGACGTATGGCGCGGCCGCGACTACATCCCGAAGGTGTTCGACGACTGGGTGTCGGACGCCGGCGCCGAGTTCCAGGCGGCCGAGGTCGAGGGCGTGGTGGTGGGTGTGCAGCGGCTGCGGCCCTATGCGCCGGGCCTCGTGTGGTACGAAGGCCTGCGGGTTGCCACCCCGTACCGCCGCCAGGGCGTGGCGCGGGCGATGCTGGCCTCGGCGATCACCGAGTCGCGCGAGCAGGGGTTCAAAGAGATGCGCCTGGCGACCGGCGCCATCGAGCCGGTCGCGCTGTTCGAGTCCGCCGGCTTCGAGCGCCGGCAGGACATTCGCTGGTGGAAGGGCACTCGTATCGAGGGCGGCGACTCGGCGCGCATCCCAGATCCCGCCCAGGCCGAGAAGCTGTGGCCGGCGATTGCCCAGAGTCGTGGCCTCGACATGTACAACGGCATGACCGCAGACTTCAACGGGGCGCGAGACCTCGATGCCGCCGAGCTTTCGCGGCTGGCCGGCATCGGGATGCTGCGCGCCGGTCCTGGGGGCAGGGCCGTAGCCGGGCTGCGAGATGCCTGGGGCGACAACATCTCCGTCGGCTTTATCGCCGGCGCCGGAGGGGCGCTGCGCGAGCTGCTGCTGGCGCTGCGATTCGAAGCGGATGCGGACGGCCTCCAGGACGTGAAGATCGCGCTGCCCCGCGACCACCCCGCGGCCGATGACATTCAGGCTTCCGGATACGATTTCGCGAATGCCGAGGACCACGCGTACATCTACGCTTTGCTGCTCTAGTTGACTCGTCGGTACGTCATCCTCGGCAACGGCATCGCCGGCCAGACCTGCGCCGAAGAGCTGCGCAAGGCCGACTCTGAGGCGTCGATCGTGATGATCGCTGCGGAGCGCCACCCGCTCTACAACCGCGTCGCCCTCCCGCGGTACCTGCGTGGACAGGTGCGTAGAGAGAAGGTCTTCATGCGCACTGTCGAGGACTACGCAACCAAGAACCTCGAGATCCACTTCGAGACCTGGGCGACCGAGGTCGATGTCAGCAAGAAGGTTGTTCACACCAATCGCGAGCAGGAGTTTCCTTATGACGCCCTGCTCATCGCCACCGGCGGCCGCCCCAAGCCGCCGCCATGGGCAGGCTCTGACGAGGTGTCATCGGTCATCGGTTTTCAGACCCTGGACGACACAGACGCCATCATCGAAAAGTCGGACGCATCCGAGCGAGTGCTTGTCATGGGCGGAAGCTTCATCGGCTATGAGCTGGCGGAAGGCGTCAGCTTCCGCAAGAAGGCGAAGCTCACCTGGATCATGCGCGGGCCATGGTTCCTGCGGTACGTCCTCGACGAGGAGGGCGGTCAGCTGTGCAGGCAGCTGGGCGAGGCCCAGGGCGTGGAGTTCATCGCAAGCGATGAGGTGCAGAAGTTCAGCCGCACGAACGGGCGCTTCCTCGCCGAGACGGTCAATGGAAAGAAGGTCGAGTTCGACCTCCTCACCTACGGCGTTGGGCTCGACTACTACACCGAGCCGGTGCGCAGCGCCGCCGTCGACCTGGACAAGGGAATCGTCACCGATGCCAAGCTGCGGGCGTCGGCGCCGGACGTGTACGCGGCGGGGGACATCGCCGTCTTCTTCGACCTGATGGTGGAACGCCACAACCAGATGGGCACCTGGGACAACGCCGAGGCGCATGGCAAGGTGGCGGCACAGAACATGGCGGGCGCAGATGAAGACTTCTTCGATGTGCCCACGTACACCACCACCATGTTCGGATCGACGCTGGCCGTCATGGGCGTGACGCCTGACGTGCAGCCCAACCTCGAGTCGGTGCGCACCTACAGCTTCGAAGAGAAGTTCTATCGCAAGCTGTTCTTCAAGGACGATCGCCTTGTCGGCGCGATCATGATCGGTCCCCCCAAGGGCCGCAAGAAGCTGATCGAGATCATGCGGTCGCGCCAGAAGATCGAGCGCCCGAAGCAAGAGCTGCTGGATCCGGCGAACCTCAAGGACTGATCGGTGGCCGAGTATCACTTCATCACGCGCTGGACGCTGCAGGCGACGGCCCGCGAGGTCGCCGAGGTGCTTGGCGACGCGACGCAGCTTGCGCGCTGGTGGCCTTCGGTCTACCTGGACGTAAAGGAGCTCAAGCCGGGCGATCCCGCGACCGGTGTAGGTCGGCTCATCGAGCTCTACACAAAGGGATGGTTGCCCTACACGCTGCGATGGCGATTCAGGGTCACGGAGTCGCGCGGCGATCGTGGATTCACGCTCGTTGCCGAGGGCGACTTCGTCGGGACCGGGGTCTGGACCATCGAGCAGCGCGGCGATATCGTGGACGTCACCTACGACTGGCGCATAAGGGCCGACAAACCGCTGCTTCGCTACGGTACTTTCGTCTTCAGGCCCATCTTCAGCGCCAACCATCGCTGGGCGATGGCGCGAGGGGAAGAGAGCCTGAAGCTCGAGCTGCGCCGGCGCCGGGCGAAGACCGACACCGAACGCGACTCTGTGCCGGCGCCACCTGGGCCGACCTTCGTCAGCAGCCGGTAAGGCAGACCTCCCTCACGCTTCAGCCAGCGCCGGCACGTTGGCCCGCCTCCAGTGGAGCCCTCCGTCGTCGGTCAACACCAGCCCGCTCGCTCCCGCGACCGTGGTGGTCACCGCCCAAGCGTGCTTCGAGTCGATGACGTGAGGCACGTACTGCATATCGGACAACGCGTGGGTGATGGCAGTCCATGTCTGACCCGAGTCCGACGACTTGAAGAGTGACGTCTCGCTCATCGCCCACCAATTGAGGGCGTCCTGGTACGCGACCGTACCCGGAGGCGGCGGCACGTAGCGCCAGGTCGCTCCCTGGTCGAGCGACACCAGGGTCAGTGAAAGTCCCAGCTTCACGGCCACTGGTTGGTCAGTGGGCGGGAGAAAGACACGCACACCTCTATCCGGCAGGAGTTCGACCCCTGCCGGGACGCTAACCTCCGGAGAACGGCCGAACGGCGCGGGCAGATCAATTCTCTGCCACGTCTTGCCGGCGTCTGTCGACAGGTAGACATGAGGCGTGCCGGCCGCAGCGCTGCCCGTCCAGGCTTCGGTCGGACCGCGCAGCACGAGGCCGTCGGCATCCGCCGGTGGATCGGGCAAGCGATCCCAGGTCTCGCCGGAGTTCCGCGTCGCGTAGAAAGCAGACGTGCGACCTTCGACCAGCAGCCATCCCGAGGCCTCGTCGCTGAACGCGATCTTGACAACCCGGGCGCTGCCCGGCGGCAGCGCAGTTGAAATCCAGCTGCGACCGCCGTCAGAGGTGCGGTAGAGCCGCTGGAAGGGATCACCGGCGGCGATGTATGCATGCCTGGCGTCGATGAACTGCGTGGCGGCCTCATCGAAGCTCACGACGCTGCTCGGCAGCACCAGCTGCTTTGTCCAATGCCTCGCGCCGTCAGTCGTGACGAAAACCGCAAACCGTCCACCGGGTGTCGGGTTCTCAACGGCCCACCCCACAGCCGGGGTGGCGAAGTAGTAGATGATCCGATCGAAAGTCGCCTGCTGTGAAGCTTCAGGGATCTTTCCAGACGTCGATTGCAGAAACGCGAAGCCTGCAGCGGCGACCACAGCCACCGCCAGCGCGATCAGGGCGATCGCCCTGGTTTCGCGTAAGGCAAGCCGACCCGCCGGGACGGGTTGCAGCGACATCGCGTCGATCCAATGCTGCGCTCAAACAAGGCGCGGGGGAAGCACGCCTCCCCCGCGGTGCCCCCTCCGTTTTTTAGAACGCCTAGCGGCGCTTTGAAAGGTGGCGCGCATAGGTGACGGCCGGAATAAATCCGGCCTGAGGCTCCACCTGGCGCTCCCGGTGGAGTCTATGTATGCTTTTGCCACAGAGGAATGCCATTCGCCTACAGCGAATCTGCTCGGGTGGTTCGTGAGGCCCTCGGCGCTGTGCTCCGGCAGCGCCGCGAGGCGGTCCACCGCACCCTGACCGAGGTCGCTGGAGAGGCGGGCCTGTCTCCAGCCCACCTGTCCGAGGTGGAGAGGGGACGGAAGGAGGTTTCGACCGAGCGCCT
>DASXTG010000003.1:0-2658 GCA_036505515.1 Candidatus Dormiibacterota bacterium
GACTCGATCACGCGCCCGATGTGATCGTCCGAGACGCCCGAGCGCATGAGGTCGCGCAGCGGCGTCTCCTGCAGCGAGAAGAGGCACGTGCGCAGGCCGCCCTCCGCGGTCAGCCGGATGCGGTTGCACGTCGTGCAGAACGCCTGGCTCACCGACGAGATGAAGCCGACCCCGCCCGGCGCTCCGTCAGCAAACTTGAAGCGCGTCGCCGGCCCCGGGCGCGGATCCGCGACCGGCACCAGCGGGAAAAGGTCCTCGATCTGCTCCTGGATTCGCCTGCTCGGGACGACCTGCTCGTTGGTCCAGATGTTGTCGCCGTCCAGCGGCATGAACTCGATGAACCTCACCTCGTAGCCGCGCTCACGGGCGAGGCGCGCGAAGTCCACGACCTCGTCGTCGTTGCGGCCTTTCATGACCACCATGTTCAGCTTGATCGGCCACAGTCCCGCTTCCTTGGCGGCTTCGATGCCGTCCATCGTTCGCTTGAACTGGTCGCTGCGCGCGATCTCGTGGAAGCGCTCCATGCTGAGCGTGTCGAGGGAGATGTTGATCCGCTTCAGTCCCGCCTCCTTCAGGAGTTGGGCCTTGTCGCGCAGCAGCACGCCGTTGGTGGTCATCGTGATGTCGAGCGTGGGGTCGATGGCGTTGATCATCCCGACCAGCTCCTCGACCTGTATGCGCACCAGCGGCTCGCCGCCGGTGATGCGGATCGTGCGTACTCCGTAGCGCTCCACGAAGATGCGCGCGAGGCGCACGATCTCTTCGAACCGCAAAACGTCTTCGCGCTTCAACCACTTCAAACCCTCCGCGGGCATGCAGTAGATGCAGCGGAAGTTGCAGCGATCCGTGATCGAGATTCGGAGGTCGTCCGCGACCCGCCCAAAGGAGTCTCTTAACGGTCCCGTCCCCACATGGCCGATGATAGCCAGGATGGGGTACGAGCACATCCAGGTCGACGTCGAACCCCCGATTGCCACCGTCACACTGAACCGGCCCAAGGTCCTGAACGCCCTCAGCCCGGAGCTGATCCGCGAGGTCAACGAAGCCCTGCGCGAGCTCGACGCCGACGAGCGCGTCAAAGCCGTGGTTCTCACTGGCGGCCCCAAGGTGTTCGCCGCCGGCGCGGACATCGGCGACATGGCCGAGCGCACAGCAGTCGAGCAGCTCCACCGCGACCAGACCGGCCGCTGGGCCGGCATCGCCTCCTTCACCAAGCCGCTCATCGCGGCGGTCAATGGCTACGCGCTTGGCGGTGGCTGTGAGCTCGCCCTGATGTGCGACATGATCATCGCCGGCGACACCGCGCGCCTGGGCCAGCCCGAGATCAACCTCGGCATCATCCCGGGCGCCGGCGGCACGCAGCGCTGGCCGCGGACGGCGGGCAAGTACGCGGCGATGGAGGCGGTCCTCACGGGGACGCCCGTCACCGCACGCCGAGCCCATGAGCTCGGTCTCGTCAACAAGGTGGTGCCGGCGGAGATGACTGTGGAGGTCGCCAGGCGCGTCGCGCGCCAGCTGGCGGAGAAAGCTCCGCTCGCGCTCCGCATGGCGAAGGAGGCCGTGCTCAAGTCGTTCGAGGCGCCGCTCACCGAGGGCATGGCGGCCGAGCGCAAGAGCTTCTATTTCCTGTTCTCGACTGAAGATCAGAAGGAAGGCATGCGCGCCTTCCTCGAAAAGCGCAAGGCGAACTTCAAAGGGAGGTAGGAGATGGCGACAGAGGTCGAGCAGCACGTGCGGGTCCACACGCATGACGGAGTCGGTTTGATCCAGCTCAACCGGCCGGAGAAGATGAACGCCATCGGCGCGGTGACGCGCCAGCAGCTGGCCGAGGCGATCAAGCAGGCCGAGCGCGACGACAACGTGCGCGTGGTGGTGCTGACCGGGACCGGCCGCGCGTTCTGCTCGGGCGCAGACGTCACCGAGATGGCCTCGCCGGATGCGGGGATGAGGACGCCGGAGGATGTCGGCAACGTCCTGCGCACCGAGTACATGCCGATGCTCACCCGCCTGCGCACCATGCCCAAACCCGTGATCGCCGCGATGAATGGTCCGGCAGTTGGCATCGGCGCGAGCTACGCGCTCGCATGCGACATCCGCATCGCGGTGCCCGAGGCGTACCTGATGGAGGCGTTCATCAACATCGGGCTGGCGCCGGATGGCGGCGTGAGCTGGCTGCTGCCGCGGCTCGCCGGCACTGGGGTCGCGTACGAGATGTTCTTCACCGGCAAGCCCCTGCTCGCCGAGGACGCTCACCGCCTCGGTGTCATCAACCGCGTGGTTCCGCAGGAGCGGCTCGAGGAGGAGGTACGTGAGCTCGCGACGCAGCTGGCCTCGCAGCCTCGCCAGGCGCTGGCGGCTGCCAAGCGCGCGGTCAATCACGCCCTGGAGTCGAGCTACGAGGAGGCGCTGGAGTTCGAGTCCTATCTGCAGGAGGCGCAGGCCGCGAGCAGCGAGTTCGCCGAGGGCGTCCAGGCGTTTCTCGCTCGCCGTGCTAAGAAGTAATCGGCTACTGCTGCCCCCACCCCTTGCCCTCCCCCACAGGGGGAGGGTGATCGCTACATGCTTCTGAGGGAGGCTGTCATTGTCGCCACGGCCCGCACGCCGATGGGGAAGTACGGCGGCCAGCTGAAGGACGTGCGCCCTGACGATCTGGCGGCC
>DASXTG010000004.1:0-6583 GCA_036505515.1 Candidatus Dormiibacterota bacterium
CGGGCGCCCACTTCGGCTACAGGCTGATCAGTCAGTTCAACTACGCGCAGCTCTGGCTGGTGGCCGACTGCTTCGAGGGATGGGGCCTGTACATGGGGCACCGATCGGTCGAGGTTGACACGTGGCGTGGCAGCATCACCTCCTCTTACGACTGGCGAAGCTTGGACAACAACCGCAACAGTTGGTGGAATATCTTCGGGGCCGGCACCGTCTTTGATCGATCGACGACCGCCTTCTTGAAATACTCAGGGGCCGTCTCGATCTGGGGCGCCAGCCTCACCGCGAGGAGTGGCGCGAGCGCCTGCGTCAAGGTTCACTGGTCGTTCGGTACGGGGCGCACCAGGCATTACCTGTACGGGAACGACAACTATCCGCTCTATTCCCACCGGATCTATGCGAGTGATACGTAGAACCCTTCGCCACCGAGCACCCTCTTCCCGCAGCCCCAACCGACAACGGCAGGTTCGCCAGCGCTGCCAGGCGAGTGGGTGGACTTCGGTACCGTACATATCAAGGCAGAAGGCACCGAGCCTGTCACGCTGCTCGAGGCCACGCTCGTCGCTCCAAGTGGCCCTCTGGAAGTGGACGGCTTGTTGATGTCAAAACCCGACGGCGGGGGTATCGGGATTATTCGAGAGGCCGAACTTCCCGCCGATTTCGACCTCGAGGGCCACTCGCGACCGCTGGCGAACGCGGTCTGGGCACCGACACAGGCATCGCCCAGGTTGTACTTCGACTCAAGCCCACCCGGTCGGGAAGAATCTCGGCGAGCGGTGTGACACTCCGTTTCTCCGTGGGAGACGGAGCGCCACAAACGGAGACGTTTCCCACCTCGGTATTTCTCTGCGTCGCCCAGCCCCAAACGACGTCGTGCGAATAGGCCGATGTTTGGTCCTGCGCGAGGGGTCCCTAGATGTTGAAGCAGCCTATCGAGCGGGAACTTGACATCTTGATCGGCCAGGCGTTCGCCGGCAGTAGGCGAGCCCTTGACATGGAGATGTTCTTCTTCGGTACGGAGGAACCGTTCATCGATCGTCACGGGCGGGAACGCACCAAGAGCCCGTACCAGCTCCATGTGCAGTGTCCCTGGCGAATTGTGTGCTCCGACAGGCTCGTCGTCGGCTACCGGGACGTCAGGAACCCGCCCACAGGCGTCTCCGAGGACGACTTCAACCCCAACGAAGCCCAGGTGACGCGGCGAGACGAGTTGCTCGCGAGCTATTATGCTCAAGCAACGAAGCCAAGAACCGTTGACGCCTGCGAGGCTCGAACCACCGGCGACGTCCGGCTGATCCTGAACGACGGCTGCATTCTCGAGCTCTTTCCGGATCGATCCTTCGATGACGATCCCGAGTACTGGCGTTTGATAACTCCAGAGGGAGTTCACATTGTGATGTCAGGCTCGGGCCTTGAGCGAGTAGGCCAATGACTCGCTCTCAGCTTCACGGCCGCGCTGCCACTCGCGCCAACCCACCCGCTTGAGGACACGAGCTTAAAGCTTGATGAGCATCATGCACGCCGGGTCGCGTTTGGTCCGCGGACGTTGCTGTGAGCTGTCGCGGACATCGACCAGACGATGGAGTCAACGCCACCGCACCTACATCGTCGATATGACCAAATCTTCCACCGCCGCCTCGAGAGCATGGATCATGACCACGATCCACCCATCGTGTCGGCCCCGAGGGACCCGAGATAGGCGGCAGCTGAGCGGCGCCGCCTAGCCTCACTGATGCCCCGCTCCGCGCGTCGCCGACGATCCCGGCTCTGCCGGCCAGCTCGAGCGACGGCGACGAGGTCACTTGCTCCGACGTTGCTCGGCGATCCACGCCGAGGCTGCATGCCAGAACGCGTCGGTACGGCGGTCAATGCCACGGGTCTCGGCTTCACGCTCCCAAGCTGCGATCCAGTGCTCGGCGCGCAGCTCGTCGAGATGGTGCTCGTCGACGGTGCCGCGGAAGGTGGCGGACCGTCGAGCCAAGTAGATCCGCTGGGGATCGGGCTTCCTCATCGCCCGAGATTACGGCCCGCGCGGCGTCGCCTACGATGGCACTCGTGAGCGAAATGGGTGGTCTCAGCGAGCAGGCCCCGTAATTACCGCCGTTCCCGCATGAGCCAGCTGGTGCCGGCCGCCGAGACATCATGGAGACGTAGCCGACAGATCATCGCGGCAGGAGGATGTCGTGGACCCACAGGCCATCCTGTCATCGGCCATCGTCGCTGCCGTCGTGAGCGGCCTCATCTCGTATGTCCAGGAGCGCCAGATTCTCGACCGCAAGGCAGACGTTGACTACCGGTCCAATGCACGGAAGCGTTTGTATGAGGCGATTGGCCCGTTGCGGCTCCAGCTCCTCTTCGCCGCACGGGACGTCGTCGACCGCGTGACCGGCCACCTCCGCGACGCCGTTCCTGCCGGGCGGGGCTGGAACATGGACGTAAAGGCGTACTACGTCCAGAGCTTCGTATATCGCATCCTGAGGCCGCTCGCAATCGGCCAACTCATTGAGCGCCAGATGTCCATCGCCGACTTCGCAGTCGACGACAGTGCACTCGAGCTCCTGCGATTCGATCAAGTCGCCGGTCGAATGCTGTCGGGCGACGAGATCGTGCTCGGACACGAAGCCGCCGACTGGAGTCTCCAGACCGATCATCTCTTTCGTGACAACCTTCGCGTGGCAGCCGCCAGCCTCATGGTCCACGAAGCCGGCCAGCAGGCGCGCATCCTGGACTTCGCCGAGTTCGCTGAGCGGTTGGGGCGCGAGGGCATTTCACCCCCTCTCGAAGATCTCTTCTCGATCTTCGGCCGATGCAAACGAAGCCTGCTCGAGAATCCGATCTTCTGGCTCCGCCTGGTCGGCTACGGCTACGCATGCAACGGCCTCATTGCGTCTCAAGGCAAGGATCTCGGCTTCCGCCCGCGCTCCTATGACGGTGCCGAGATGCTGCGACAGGCCGCCGACGAGTCGATCGCGGCGAAACCCGCCAAGTACGTCGGCGCCTTCGATGTCGTGGTCCACCAGGGCCTGTGAACGCGTCAGAGCACTCGGTCGGGCGTCTCCTTTCCAAGTAATCCGCCGGACGCCTTTGATCGCCAGGTCGAGGTGGCCGTCCCAGGCATCGAAGAGCGCTTCTTGCTGGACTGGTCCAAGGAATACATTGGGGCGAGGTGAGCGGCAGTCGTCGCCGCCGCAATCGCCAGGCGCCCTCGCGCTGCCGCTGATCAATGTCGCACGGGCTCCGTCCACAAGAGGTTGCTTTCGGCTTCCTCATCGGCGGAGACTTTCGCTGCCGCTGCGTCATCTCCGTTGTCACGATGGGCTCATCGTGTGGCGTCGGTGCCCCACGGAAAACGCGCCTTCGGGCCTATCCCGTATCGGTGCCTTGCATGATTTGTCGCCTGGCGCGCTGATAGTCTCGATCGGGCACGTTCAACGAGTCCTTGTCGAACTGAGCGAGATCGCCGTTGAATCTGTCGAATCGTTTCTGCGTCAGCTCGCCGCCAACCGGGGTTGCCTGCGCGAATGCGATCCGACGGGCAAGTTCCCCGAACTGAGCCGCCCATTTCCGGTGTTCGCCGGAGACCGCCCCATAGTTGAAATAGGTTTGGAGACCGCTGACGACCGCGGCCAAGATGCTGAAGGCGGCCGCGGCGCCCACCCACAGCGAGTTCGTCGACTGCGAAAGGCTGACGAATGCACTCGTACCGCCAATCGCCGCCAGCACGGTAGCGATCGAACCAAGCCTTCGGTTGAGGCTGCCGGTGCGATCCGCCGCAATCTGCTGAGCGAGGCTTCGCGTCTGAGCGGACAGCCTCAATCCCTCGAGGACGGCATTGACTTTGTCGGCATCTGCCCTGTTCGAAACGGGACTGGGCTGATCACCTTCGCTCATGACGACCCCCCAACCGACGGCGTCCAGTGCGGGCTTGACGTATGAAGAGCCCAAGTCCCACAGCCAGATCAGTGTTCAGTCTCCTCTCTTGAAAACAATCGTCAAGTACCTCAGCGAACCAACGGGTGCGCGGCCGAGTTCTTGGAGAGTCGACCAGCATATTGCCATCGTGTCCAGGGCAAGGGCCCACAGCTCAGGTGGCCTGTCGAGCCACCACCCGACCCGCGGCCATCCGCGTCCAGTGTGTGCGCTGACGGCGTTGGCTGCCGGCTCCGGCGCGAAGGTCCAACTGGAAAACGTGCCGGACGACGATTCCGAGACGCCTACGAGACACGTGGCGAGTACCGTTGGCCTTTGGTCCCGTGCTGGACCCGTCCAGCCGCTCTCGCGGTCCGCAAGGTTGAGGGGGTGACAACGCTGGACAAGCTCGTTCTAGCTCTGGCTCCGGGATTCGCGGCGGGATTCGCCGTCCAGCGCCTGCTTGAAATCGTGGACGCGGTCCTCGCGTTCGTGTTCGCCGCGGCTTGGGCCAATAGGCCAAACCTGAAGACGTTCGTCCTGATGATCCTGTCAATCGTGGCGGGGTTCGCCTTGGCGATTGGCACCGGCGTCCGGGTGCTCCAGCCGCTGGGCGCGACAGGCGTTGACGCCTGGGACGTGGTCGTGACGGCCCTCGTCGTGAGCGCAGGAACCGAGGGCGCGAATTCGATCCTCAAGTACCTCGGCTACAAGAAGGACGAACAGAAGAAGGAGACCGCCAAGCTGGGCTAGCGAGCTTAGGAGGCGTCGTATAAGGCGTCGAGAGGCGGGAGCCTCGCGAACGCCGAGCAGAAGTGGGGGGCAGTCGTGGTCACAAGCGCAAAGGCCGAAAACACTTCATTCACCCACGACGTGCTCGGGCGATACGTCCTCAATGGCCTGGACGAGGCGCGGGGCAGCGCCAATCGCGCGATGCGACCGGACGCGCGGGACTTCGACGTGATCGTCATCGGCGGTGGCTCGTTCGGTCCAGTCTTCGCGCAACACCTCTTCGCCGCGGACAAGACCCGCAGCTATCGCATCCTGGTCCTGGAGGCTGGTCGGTTCCTCCTCCCCAATCATGTGCAGGACTTGCCGCTCACCGGGCTCGGTCCGGCTGGTCCCGTCACGGTCGATCCCGGCACACCTCGGGCCGAGGTCTGGGGACTCCCGTGGCGGAGCAACGTGCCCGGGGGGTTTCCGGGCCTTGCCTACTGCGTCGGCGGGCGCAGCGTGTTCTTCGGTGGTTGGTCGCCGCGTCTGCTCGCATCGGAGCTCCCGCCGGCGTGGCCAGCGGCAGTCACCAGCGATCTCGACGGCGTCGCCGGTGGTTCCCCGGGCTATTTCGACCAGGCCAGCCAGCAGATCGGCACGAGCGTCACAAACGACTTCATCTGGGGACCAATGCATGAAGCGCTGCGCGGCCAGCTGAAGACCGCGATCGATGGTGGTGCCGTCGCCGACGCGATCCCACTGAACCAGCTTCCCCTACATCTCGATGGCGTCCCAAACAATCAGAAGGACCTCTTCAAGCTGGAGGCTCCCCTCGCGGTCCAGGGCATCTCTCCGCGCTCGGGCGTCTTCGATGTCGGGAAGTTTTCGAGCGTTCCGCTCCTCATGCAGGCATCACGTGCCGCCCAGGACGAATACGGCGACGACGTCAAGAAGCGCCTGATGGTCGTGCCCGACTGTCACGTCACGCGTCTCATCACCGACGGATCGGGATCACCCCGTCGCGTGGTCGCAGTCGATACCAACCAGGGCCCGATCACGGTACCCGACAACGGTGCGGTCATCCTTGCCCTGGGTACCATCGAGAGCGCCCGGCTCGCACTCATCTCGTTTCCCGGGGTGCCGAATGTCGGCTCAAACCTCATCGGGCACCTGCGGTCGAACCTCACGATTCGCATCCCCCGATCCGCGATCGGCGCGCTCAGCCCGGCAGTCCAGGAGCTCCAGGCGTCGGCTTTGTTCGTCAAGGGCCGCCACGATCACGCCGATCACCAGTTCGGTCACTTCCATCTCCAGATCACCGCGGCCGGGTTGGCGCAGCCGGGTACCAACTCGGAGGCGGAGCTGTTCAAAGTGATCCCGGACTTCGACACCCTCGACTCGTTCCGCCACATCACCGACAACCACATTGTCCTCACCATCCGCGGAATCGGTGAGATGCGCCCGAGGAATCCCGCGTCGGCGGTTGGTCTGGCCCTCGAGAACGACGAATACAGCCTTCCGCGGGCCTGGGTCACGCTCGAGCCAAGCGCGGACGATCTGGACCTCTGGCAGGCGATGGATCACGCCTCTGACCAAGTCGCTCGGGCGTTCACGGGCGGTGGCAACTTCGAGGTCCTGGCCGCTGACGACCGAACGTGGATCACGGCGACCCCCGCAAGTGATCTCAGCACGATCCTGCCCTACGTGCCAAAGGCGGCCGGCGGTCGCCGCGATGGCCGCGGCACCACACATCACGAGGCCGGGACGCTGGCGATGGGCGACGCGGCGGCCACGTCCGCGGTAGATGCGACCGGACGGTTCCACGCCGTGACGAACGCCTATGCTGTCGGCCCGGCAGTCTTTCCCACGGTTGGCTCACCGAATCCGATGCTGACCGGAGTGGCACTCGCACGCCGGCTCGCCGACCACCTCGCGGCTCAACGGCCGGCCTTCCATGCGGAAC
>DASXTG010000005.1:0-2473 GCA_036505515.1 Candidatus Dormiibacterota bacterium
AGCGGACCGCTACACGGCCGCCGACCCCGAGCCAGGTCAGCGAGATAGACAAGCCCGAGAACAGCAGCCACATGCCCAGGTCGAATGGCCCAGGCATGATGCCGAGGGCCGAAAAAGGCGCGGCGATCCAAACGATCGCAAGCCATAAGAGAGCCGACCACCATCGTCCGATGAGGAATCCGACGCCGATCAGCGCGACGAAGCCATAGGAATAGGCGACGCTCGGGACTAGGACCCCGAGGATGACCGTCGCGAGGGCAATTCCCAGGCCGGCCACGATCAGCCACGATTGCCACGCATCGCGACCCCGCGCGAACAGATGCGACTCGAGATGCATGCTCAGTGCACCCCGGACAACGTCAAACGTCATCGACGGGTTCAGCCCACAGTCCTCGAGCAGGGCGACGAACTCGGCTTCGTAGCGGCGGCGCCACGTCGGCGGGTAGCAGCGCACGAGCCATTTCATCGCGCGAGCCTCAACAGGCCCACCCTCGCCACGCGCTTGTGCCGGTCCAGCTCCGAACGCAGGATCTGCGCGCCGGCCTGGGTAAGGCGGTACACCCTGCGCCGGTCATCGCTCGGAAGCGGTTCGATGCATCCCTGGCGCTCCAGCCGCGTGATGGCACCATAGAGTGTGCCCGGTCCAAGACGCCGCCCAGCGAGGTTGGCAATGTCCTTGATCATCGCGTAGCCGTGCTTTGGGCCATTGGCAAGGCTCACCATCACAAGCAGCGCCTCGTCGGAGTGACGTGTGGCCTTGGCGTCTTTGGTCATCGGCGTCAGCATATTACTCCGCTTGACGATATATCGCCGGGTGTACTATTGCACCGTGCGTCGCCCCACCGACACCCAGGTCGCCGGAGCGATCCTCGCTGCCACGTTGCCCGTTCTCCTCGTCGGAGTGGCCAGCGTCAGCGACAGTTCCGCTTACGGCCGCGCGGTGAGTGACTCGTACCCGGGGAACCTCGAAGCGATCGCGGTGCTCGGCGCGAGTTGGTCGAGGGCGATGACCGCCTTCATGGCCGGCATCGTGCTGATATGTGTCGGCCTGGCTCTTCTGACCACAACGCTCTTCGAGAAAGGCTCTCATCTCACGGCTCCGGCCGCATTCACCGTTTTCTTGATCGGAGCGGTCATCTTCATCGTGTGGCTCGGCCTTGAAAGCACCCTACCTGTGTGGGCCGGCGACGAACTGAAGCGCGGTTCGCCTTCGACCGCCTATCTCGGCCTTGTTAGCCTCTCCGGCGTGTTGTTCGTCACCTTCATGTCGCTCGCGTACATCTCCATCGCCCTCTTCGGCGTCGCGTTGGTGCGAAGCGGCGTCGCGAATTGGGCCGGTTGGGCAACTCTGGCTTTCGGAGCCGTGGGCGCAGCTGCACGTTCTGCGGATCTTTCCGCGCTCGGTTTCGCGAGCTGGGCCGGACCGGTCCCGACCTGGATCCTGGCCGGCGTTCCGGGCTGGATTCCACTATGGGCGATCGCGCTCGGGATCGCCCTCGTGTTCGTCCGCACGGCAGTCCCTGGTCGAGCGCCAGAGCGAATGGCGGCCTAGATTCACCTCTTCGTCGGCGGAAGGTCGAAGTGCGCCTGGCAGGAATCGAACCTGCTGCCTTTCGGTCCGGAGCCGAACGCTCTGTCCGGTGAGCTACAGGCGCGATAGGTCTTTCCCAGTCTAAACTCCGGGCCGCGTGACCCGGCTCCGCCGTTGCCTGGCCCTGATCGTGCTGCTGGTTGCCTGTCAGAACGAAACCCACCCCGCCTCCAGCCCGGTTCCCAGCCCCACGCCACACCTCGCGCCGACCGCCGCGATCCTGCAGTCGGGCGATGTCCCCGCCACGGTCAACGTCTGCGTCGGATCGGGTCCGCTCGACGTGTACCTGTCGGTGTTGGATAGTGCGGATCCTAAGCTCGCGGCGCAGTGGAGCGCGCAGTGGGTCGACCTGAGGAGCCATGGTGCGCGGGCGGGAGCGATCTCCGTGTACGCGGCCAATCCATCCGCGTGCAAGGCCGAGCTTGGTGCGACCACGAACGTGAAGGCGGTGGCGAGCGTGGTGATCCAGTTCGACGATGAAGGGCAGGCCGACCGCGCGTGGCAGGCCGGGGTGTTCGGGTTCATCCCGCCGGCGGCAGGCGAGCTCCAGCCCGGACTGGTTCGTGGATCGGGCACGGGGCTCGGCCTGAGCTCGTTTACGTACGACCGTCCGTCGGTACGATTGGCCTGCTGGCGGCGCTCGGTCTACGTGGCGTTGGTAGCCGTCAGCAACTTTGACCTGGATACGTTCAACGCCGCGACGGCGACGATCGACCCTCGCCTAAACTGAGTTTTCCTTTTCTGCGCCTGTAGCTCACCGGATAGAGCGCTTGCCTGCGGAGCAAGAGGCAGCAAGTTCGATTCTTGCCAGGCGCACCAGCTTGCCCAAACCTGGATCTTCTGGCGCACACTTAACGCGGCCGGCAGATGGGACTCAAAGGC
>DASXTG010000006.1:0-17628 GCA_036505515.1 Candidatus Dormiibacterota bacterium
TGATGCGTGCGTTGCGGGACCCGGCGCGCCTCCTCACCCATCTTCAGATGGGGTCGTCGTTGCGCCACCCGCGCCTTCGCACCGGCCGCCTGGGACGCCGGCCTTCGGGCCTTCGGCCTGGTCCCCATCCGACCGTTACAGTCCACTAGGTCCGGCTGCGGAAGAGGCCGATGAAGAAGCTTGCGGTCCGGAAGGCAAGGTCACGCTGAACGCGTGCGAACGCACGCGTCTCGTGGAAACGGCGAGCGTTGCTGCGTGACTGCAGGACCGCGTCGCGCCCCCGCTTGGCGATATCGGCGTCGACCTTCTCCGTCTCCTGCGGATCCCGCGGCGTCGCCAACAGCCGCGCCAGCCTGACTGCATCCACGAGGGCCATGTTCGCGCCCTGACCCTGGAAGGGGCACATGGGGTGGGCGGCGTCGCCGATCACCCAGACGCGTACTTCGTGGACGCGCTTGATGGGCTCCTTGTCGTAGTAGCCCCTAACGCCGATGGTGTCGACTTTCGCTGCGGCGACGAACCTCGGCACCAGGTCGTGCCAATCACGCGTCTCACTCTGCACCCGCTGCAGCAGGACGTCCTTGGGTTGCTCGGCGATGGAGGCCTCGGAGTCGGCGTGCACGACATACGACCAGTACACGCCGCCTGGCTGGCGGTAACAAAAGAACGAGCAGCCGTTCTTGCCCATGGTCAGGAAGTAACCTCCGTCGAGCAGGGGATGCTCGACCTCGATCGGAGCCTCGGCGTGGATGGAGACCAGCCCCAGGTACCGTTTGTGGTCGCCGACGAGCTGCTGGCGGATCGCTGAGGCGGCGCCGTCGCAGGCGATCAGGTAGTCAGCATCGACCTGGCTCTTGTCCTCGAAGGCCGCGATCACGCGTCCGTTCGCGTGCACGTAGCCAAGGCAGCGGGCGCCAAACTGCACGCGCCTTGGCTCCGCGGCCTCGAGCAGGACCTGCTTGAGGTGCAGGCGCTGCACGCGGTAGGTGGTGTTGGGATCGTCGGGGCTCGACTTCAGGGACAGGAGTGTCTGCCCAGCCTGGTTCGTGAACACGAGGTTGGTGACCCGAATCGAGTCGCTGCCGACGACTGCATCGCGAAGCCCAAGCTCGCCGAGGGCGGCGAGGCCGGTCCCGTTGCGCAGGCCGATCGCATAACCCTGTGGCCGGTGGGTCGGGGACGGATCACGTTCGTACAGAGCGATCTCGACATCAGGAGCGGCTTTTCTCATGGCTGCTGCGAAAGTGAGCCCGCTGACGCCGGCCCCGATCACGGCGACCTTCATGCGGCGATCACAGCCACCGCCGACAATATTCGGCGATGAGGCGATGGATAGGCGTGGTGCTGGCCGCCTCGTGAGCCCGGCCTCGTCGCCGGAAGAGCGCTACGCGGCGATGGCCGTTGAGCTGCTGCGCAATCGAGCTGTGACGCGCCTGTCCCAAGAAACCCAGTCGAAGAAGAAGTTCGGAAAGTCTGACGAGCTCAGGGTCAACGACAAGATCTTCGCCATGCTCGTCAGGGGCAACCTCGTGGTCAAGATCCCTCGCGACCGCGTGGATGCGCTGGTCACGTCGGGCGAAGGAGAACGTTTTGACACCGGCAGCGGTCGCGTGATGAGGGAGTGGCTGACCCTCAAGCCGGCATCCAATCAGGATTGGCTGGCTCTCGCGAAGGAAGCCATGGGGTTCGTGGCCTCGAAGCGTTGAGCGCGACCGCGGCCGTCGTCCTGACGACGACGTTCCTGGCCTCATCGGTGGAGGCCATCGAGATGGTGACCATCGTGCTCGGAGTCGGGGCGACGCGCGGGTGGCGGTCGACAGTGATCGGGGCTGCCGCCGGCTTTGCGGTGCTGGCCGTGGTGGTGGCCGCGCTCGGCCTTGCGCTGAGCGCGGTCCCAATCGGTCCGCTGCGGCTTGTCATCGGCGCGCTTCTGCTCGTGTTTGGGCTGCAGTGGTTCCGCAAGGGCGTCATCCGCGTCGCGGCGCACGGCCTTGCGGGAATCCGCATGAAGCAGATCGACGAGCCGCTGGAGTGGACCGGTGAAGGGCTGGACTGGATCGCGTTCGTGGTCTCGTTCAAAGGCGTGGTGCTCGAAGGGCTGGAGGTGGCTTTCATCGTGGTCTCGTTCGGGGCCAACACCAACCAGCTTGGCGTGGCGGTCATCGGCGGGGTCACGGCGGTGCTGGTCATCGGCGCGATCGGGCTTGCCCTGCGCGGCGTGGTGACCCGGATCCCGCGCAGCCTGCTGCAGCTGGTGGTGGGCATCTTGCTGACGACGTTCGGCTCGTTCTGGGCGCTGGAGGGTCTTGGGGTCGAGTGGCCGGCGGGCGACGGCGCCATCCTCGGTCTGCTCGCGCTGTACGTCGTCGCCGCCGCGATCTACATGACTTTTGAGCGGCGCCGCGTGCTGGGGTTCAATCCGGGGACATAGCGATGAAGCTGATGTGGTCGTGGATCGCCGGCTTTGGCCGCTTCTGGTACCACTTCATCATCGGCGACGACTGGACGGTGGCGGCTGCCATTGCCGCCGGCCTGGTCATCACCGCATTGCTGGTCGCGTGGGGCGTCAACGCCTGGTGGCTGATGCCGACCATCGTGATCGCGATGCTCGGCGTGAGCCTGCGGCGCGCGGGCGGAACTTAGCTCGGCGAGGTATTTCCCGCCAGTGCATGCACACGCGGGTATGACGGTCGCTCGAAACCCGCCAGTGCATGCACACGCGTGAAATCGGGATGTCCCAGACTGGCGGTAATGGTTCGAGCAACCAAGGAGGTTTGTGGATGGCTGCGATAAGTCGAGCGGACGCGACCTGGACGGGAGATCTCACTAGCGGCAGCGGCACCGTCACGCCCGAGAGCGGAGCGTTCGGCGCACTGCCTGTCTCATGGGACAGCCGCGCGGAGCGGATGCATGGAAAGACAAGTCCCGAGGAGCTGATCGCCGCAGCTCACTCGGCGTGCTTCAACATGGCGTTTTCAAACGGCCTCGCCAAGGCCGGGCACAAACCCGAGCGCCTCAACACGAGGGCGGAGGTCGAGTTCGTGCCGGGCACGGGCATCACCACGATCACCCTGACGGTGCGCGGTCGTGTCCCCGGCATCACGAAAGACGAATTCGCCAAGCAGGCGGAAGCGGCCAAGGAAGGCTGCCCGGTGTCGAAGGCGCTTCACGGCAACGTCGACCTCAAGCTGGACGCGACCCTGGAGTAGGCCGGCGCCTACTTGCCGGTGCCGGCGATGCCCGGGAAGTCGACGATCCCCTGGAGGCGCAGCTCCTTCAGCTGACCCGCGATCCACCGGCGAGGGTCCTTGATGACCTTGGCGCCGTCGAGGCAATCCCAGGTCCTGCCGCTGATGTCTCGACCCGCCAGCAGCAGGCAGCGGGGCTGGTTGGAGCGCTGCCATGCCTTGAGGACCGGGGTCAGGAGGATCCGTCGAGGCGGCGCCTTGTCCGGCAGCGTCAGCTCGCCGGCGAACAGGTCGTCGCCATGCTGCACGATCACCGCCCCCGCGGCCAGCGCGCCGCCGAGGTTCTCGACCTCGACCTCGATCGGCTGGCCCACGCTTGGCGCGGACGTGAAGCTGAAGTGGGGGACAGGACGGATGGTGTCGTCCCAGCGGCGGTCAGCCAGAGCCTTCGCGTGCCGGGTCGCCAGGTCGGCGCGAGTGGCGAACACCGCCGCCCACAGCGCGAAGACCGCCGCTGCCAGCCCGACCAGAAGCTGTGAATCCATGGCCTCCACACGCATGACGCCCGCCCACGGGCGATCTGGCGATGAATCGTAACCTCAGCCCGGTCGACTCGTTCAACGGGCATGCGTTGGCTGGTCGTGCTTGCGCTGCTGGTCGCCGGTTGCTCGGCCGAGCCCGTCAGCTTTCATGGCTCCCAGGCCAGCGGCGCCCGCACCGAGCCCACCCCGACCCAGCCTGAAGGGATTCCGCCTGAGAGCACTCCGGCTCCGTCCCCAGTCGCCGGCTTGCCGTCAGCCTCAGCCTCGAGCTACGCGGTGCTCGTCGACCTCTTCGCCGGCAGCGGTGCTTACGACATCGCGGTGGTCAGCTCGAGCGGAGCAGTGGCCGCTCGCGCGCATCCCAAGCAGCGCTCGGCGATCTCAGACGCCCTCGAGCTGCCGTACGTCAGCGCATCGAACTCGCGCGTCTACTACCTGGATGGCGACGGTGACGTCCGTTACCTGAAGGCGGACGGCACCACGGGACGAACCGCAGCCGTACCAGCCTCCCCCACAGTACATGCTGCCTTTGCCGTCACCCCCGACGACCGGAGGATCGCCGTCGCGCTGCTCGATTACTCGACGACTCCGGTGAAGCTCACGCTCTATGTCGAGGACGTCGGTGGCGCTCATCACCGGGTAATCTTCACCTCCACAAATCACTATGTCTGGCCTGTTGCGTGGCATGCCGGGCAGCTGGTGGTCGCATACCTGGGCCCGAACGCCGTGCCATTCAAGAGCAAGGCCGTGCTTTACGGCAACGGCGACCTGATCAGGTACCCGTATGGTCCTAGCGCGTACGGCGGGATCAACTTCCACGTCATCAACCCGACCACTGCCGTCCGTCAAGCCATCATCAGCGGCGGCGGGGCCAGCGGCCTGCTCTCCAAAGCCGGGGTCGCGGTGGTGCAGGGCGACGCGACCAGCTGGAATGGCCAGTGGATGCCGTGGAACTCGCCTGGAGACTACGGGTCATACAGCGCAGCCGGATCATTGAGTCCAGACGGCACCGTGATCGCCGCATGCTGCGATCAACCGGGTGGGGCCGGACGTCTTGTGCTCTGGTATCCCGGCGGATCCTCGACGGCGCTGCCGGTGTTGGCGGTCTCGACTGACTGGGTCGGATGGTTCGACAACAGCCATCTGATCACCGGCTTCTATCAGCGAAACGACGGCACCCCGGCAGTCCTCGACATCAACTCGATGGTTGTCAGCGCAGTAAACGCCCACGGCATCGTCGCCGCGATGTTGCCCGGAGGGCTCGACTAGGGCGCGCCTCGCTCGGGGATGGTAGGAATGAGCCGGCCGCGATCTGGGTATTGTGATTGGTGATGGAAAAGGCGACTTTCGCAGGTGGATGCTTCTGGGGCGTAGAGCACCTCTTCAACCAAATCCCGGGCGTGATCGAGGCCGTCTCCGGCTACACGGGCGGCAGTCGCGACAACCCGACATACGAGCAGGTCTGCTCGGGCCGGACTGGTCACGCGGAGGCGGTTGAGGTCACATACGACCCCGCCAAGGTCACGTACGAAGAGCTCCTGAACGCGTTCTGGAACATGCACGATCCGACCACGCTCAACTACCAGGGCCCTGACCATGGGCACCAGTACCGCTCGGCGATCTTCTTCCACAATCCCGAGCAGGAGGCGGCTGCGCGAAGGTCAGAGGTCGAGGCCCAGCGCTACTTCAAGCAGGCGATCGTGACCGAGATCGTCCCGGCCACTCATTTCTGGCGCGCCGAGGAGTACCACCAGCGCTACTTCGAAAAGCACCCTGGGCACTACTCGTGCCACTTCATCCGCGGGTGGGTGCCGGCGGAGGAAGAGCAGGCTCAAGCGCCGAGCGGTTCGAGCTAGGGCCACCTCCCCGCATAGCGGGGAGGTAAAACTCGCCCGATAGGGCGCGGGCCGGCGGGGACGAACAACTATCGTTACGCACCGTGCGGTGTGACCATTGCGCGCATGACGTCCCTGACGGCGTCTTCTGCACCCGCTGTGGTGCCCACCAGGGCACGACGGGAGAGTCCGGGAACGCCAAAACTCGCGAGCACCGCTATGCCGCCCATCCCGGCGAGCATGTAGCGCAGCCTTCCGTCTTCACGACGCTGTTTCCCCACCTTGGTCATCACAAGATCCACGAGTTCCGCTGGGCCTTCATCGTGGGCCTCGCCGGGGTCCTCATCCTTTACCTCGCCGGCCTGATCACCGCCTCGATCCTCGTCTCCGCGTTCCTCGTCCCCGTCCTCTACCTCATCTACCTCTACGAGGCGCAGGTGTATCGAGATGCGCCTGCGATGGTGCTCGGATTCACGATCGGCGGCGGCATTGTGGCCGGGATCGTCGTGACCCTCGTCGAGCGCGCCGTTTACAACCCCTTCAACTTCGCCGGCAACCCATTCGGCGGCGCAACTGTAAGCATCGGGGCACTCTTGATCCTGGGGTTGATCTGGCCCCTGGTCCAGGAAGTCGTCAAGCCCTTGCCGGCGCTCTTGCTACCGAATCGCGCCGACTTCCCAGAGACGGTGGATGGCCTTGTTTTCGGCGTCGCGGCCGGGCTCGGCTTCAGCCTGGCGGAAACACTGGTCGGCTTCTCGGGCACCCTGGCGACGATGCCGGCTCAGGTGACGCCCGCGAACTGGATCTACACGCTGGCCACACTCGCCGTGTTCCAACCCCTTCTGCAAGGCAGCGCGACCGGCATGATCGTCGCCACCATATGGCGTTACCGCCGCGGGCGCCTGGCTGGACGCGAGATCGGCGGCGTGGTCATGGCGCTGGTCGCGCACGTCGCCTACTCGACCGGCACGCAGGTGCTGCAGGACGTGGCGGTGAGCCCGCTCTTCGTGCTCGTTTGGCAGGCGGCAGTCGTCGGCGCGCTACTGATCTACATCCGCTACCTGCTCCACCACTCGCTGCTCGAAGAGGCGGCGCACATGGGGTTCGCCGAGACGGTGTGCCCCAACTGCCACATGCACATCTTCGCCTCGGGATTCTGCCCGAACTGCGGCATGGCGCTCACGGCGGCGCCATCACACGTCAAGGCCGGCCGCCGCAAACGCGCTGAACCCGCCCCTAAGGGCGCTGCGAAAACCTGATGGCCCTCACCTGCGCGCGGTGCGGGACGCAGAACCCGGACGACAACCAGTTCTGCCAGGCGTGCGGAGCGCCGCTGGCACCGGCCGCAACGGCGCCCCAATCCCCTCCCGCGGGTCCGATTCCGGGCCCACCGCCAGGCGCTCCTCCACCGACGTATCAGAGCCCCTACTACTCGGCAGCCGGTGCCGGCCAGCCCGCGGTCCACCGTACGCCATGGGTGCTGATCGTCAGCGCCGTCGTGGTGCTGGTTCTAGTCATGGCCGGGTGCGGGACCGCGATTGCGATGCTCGGGTCGCGGGCGGCGAGCCAGGGCAACTCGGGCGGCATCGGCTCCCAGCTGCCGAGCCCGACGCCGGCCGGCTCACCGAGCCCGGTCCAAAGCCCAATCCCGTCGCCGAGCCCGGGTCCCGGCGGCACCAACGTCGTCTCGAACGCCGCGCTCTCGATCACGGTTCCGGCCGGCTGGGCCGTGGTCAACAAGGACGATGAATCCATCAGCCTGACGGATCCAAACAGCACCGGCTCGGTGACGATCGCGAGTGGCTCGTCGAACCCGCCACAGACCGCGCAGCAAAACAAGGACACGTTGACCAAGGCCTTCCAGAGCCATTACCCCGACACCAGGAGCTGTCCCAACAGCAAGACCACGACCGGGAGCCTCAATGGGGTACAGGGGATCTTCTGGGAGCTTTGCTTCACCCTCACCGCGGGGGGGCAGAGCATTCAGGCGGGCGCGCCCATTTTCGCGGGGGCCAATTCCAACGGCAGCGTGTTCTACGCCGTGGTCCTGTTGACGACCGCAGACAACATGGGCAACTTCGCAACCGCAGCGCGGCCGCTGCTGCTCAGCATCGTGTGGAAGCTGAAATAACCTGACGTCCGGAACCCCGAGTCGCCTCCACTTGTATGGTGTGTGGCCATGTTCGAGCGCTGGGGGCGCTTCGTTTACCGGCGCCGATGGGCGGTGCTCGCCGGCTCAGCCGTGCTGCTCGGACTCTCCATCGCGGGCATCCTGACCGGCGGCGAGCTCGCCGGCAACGGTGGCTTTGGCGCCGACCTGCCGGCCGGCAAGGCCGCAAAGCTGGTCCAGTCCGAGATCCGTCCTCAGCAAGAGGCCAAGACCGGTTCGCAATTCAGCCTCGTCCTGAGCAGCACCTCTCTTACCGCAAGCGATCCCGAATTCAAGGCGGCCGTCGAGCGCGCGCTGGCGCCTCTTTCGAGCGACGCACGCGTGAGGGAGGTCATCACCCCCTACACCCTTCCCGAATCCCAGAGGGCGGGGCTGATCTCCAAGGACCAGCACCGAATCCTCGCCATCGTGAACGTTAGGGACAACTCGCCCGAATCCAAGGTTTACCTGTCCTCGATCCTGGCTGAGATCCACCCCGAACCGCTGACCATGCTCGCCACCGGCCAGCTGCCGATCAGCCTCGCGTTCGACACCACGCTGGAGCGCGACCTTCAGCGAGCGGAGATCGCAACCCTGTTCATCACGGCGCCCCTGCTGCTGATCATCTTCCTGTCGTTCGTGGCCATGTGGATGCCGCTCATGGTCGGAGGGTTGGCCATAGCGGGTGGCGTCGCCGCGACGCTGCTCCTTGCCCGATTCACTGACGTCTCGCAGTACGCGCTGAACATAGTCACCCTGATCGGACTCGCGCTGGCGATCGACTATTCACTCTTCGTGGTCAACCGCTTCACCGACGAGCTCGCCGCCGGCGCCTCGCGCGAAGACGCCATCGCGAAGGCGATGTCGACCGCCGGGCGTGCGATCACGTTCTCGGGGATCACTGTGGCGATCGGGCTCTCTGCGATGCTGTTCTTCCAGGGCACGTTCCTCGCCTCGATGGGGGCGGCGGGCACGCTCGTCGTCCTGATCGCGGTTCTGTACGGGCTCACGTTTCTGCCGGCGCTGCTGTCGGTGTTGGGTCCATGGAGCGATCGCCTCCGCCTTCCCGTCATCGGCCGCCGCAAGCCGGCGGGCACCGGCGCGTGGCACGCGATGGCCCTGTGGGTGATGCGCCGGCCGGTCCTGGTCTTGGTGCCCGCGCTCGCGCTCCTGCTCGTGGCGGGCACGCCCTTCCTTCAGCTCCGCATGGCCAACGGAGATGTCGACCAGCTGCCACCCAGCAACCAGGCTCGCCAGGGTTATGACATCCTCGTCAGCGACTTTCCCGGCCGCGACCAGACCATCGTGGAGGCGGTGGTCCACTACCCGGATGGGAGTCCGCTGACGGCCGCCCACGTCGGCGACGTCTACGACCTCAGCCGGCGCTTCGCTGCGCTGCCGAACGTGCTTCGCGTCGACAGCCTCGTCGACCTGGACCCAAGCCTGTCGAGAGCCGACTATCAGCGCCTCTACTCCGGGCCGAGCTCCGAGCTCCCGGCGGCGATGCAACAGGCGATCGGCGCCAGCACCGGACCGCACATCGCGACCCTCGGCATCGTGACCAACAAGCAATACACCAGCGACGAGGCGCGCGCGATCGTGCGCGCGGTGCGCGCGGACCACGTGCCCGACGGCCAGGTGCTGGCCACCAATGGGACAGCCTTCGACCTCGACATCGTCAACTTCATCCTGGAGCGGGTGCCGATCGCGGTCGCGACCGTGATGCTGGTCACGTACGCGGTGCTCTTCCTGCTCACGGGGTCGGTGGTCCTGCCTCTCAAGGCAGTCATCACCAACCTCTTCTCGATCTCGGCTTCGTTCGGGGCCATGGTCTGGCTCTTCCAGCAGGGCCACTTCAGCCAGCAGCTTGCCTTCACGCCACAGTCCATCGATCCCAGCGTCCCGGTGCTCCTCTTCTCCATCGTCTTCGGGATGTCGATGGACTATGAGGTGTTGCTGATCAGCCGTATCCAGGAGGAATACAGGCGCACAGGCGACAACCAGGCAGGGGTCGCGCTGGGGCTCGAGAAGAGCGGGCGCCTGATCACCGGCGCCGCGGCCATCATGTTCGCCGTCTTCACGGCGTTCGGCCTCGCCGAGGTCGTGATTATCAAGGCCATCGGTGTCGGCCTCGCGATCGCGGTCGCCCTCGACGCCACGGTGGTCCGAATCCTGGTTGTGCCGTCGGTGATGCGGATCCTGGGCCGTGCCAACTGGTGGGCTCCCGCCCGCCTCAGGGCGCTGCACATGCGGATCTCCCACCAGCCTGGGCTTCCCACCGCATGGGAAGCTCCTGGCGAGTGAGTCAGGAGCACCTGCCGAACCGGCGGGCCATAATTGCTCATTGCTGGCCAATCCCAATTACTGATTGGGTGTGGAGGTATAGATGACAAGGGTTCTCAGGCCCCGTAAAGCTCGCGATTCCTCGCCCGGCGAGGGGCTTCTCGCCGCCAACGTCACCAGACGTGACTTCGTCAAGAAGGCCGGGCTTTTCACCCTCAGCGCGAGCAGCCTGCCGACGATCCTGCTGGCGTGCAGCACCGGCGGCGGCACGACCACCAAGAAGGGCCCGAAGACCCTCAAGATCCTGCAGTGGAGCCATTTCGTGCCGGCCTACGACAAGTGGTTCGACCCGTGGGTCATGGACTGGGGCGCGAAGAACGATGTGACCGTGACAGTCGATCACATCACCTACTCCGACATCCCGACGCGGACCGCCGCGGAGATCAACGCCGGTTCGGGCCACGACCTGATCATGTGGATCGTCCCGCCATCACAGTACGAGCCGAGCGTGGTGGACATGTCGGACGTAGTGAAGGCGGTCGAGAAGAAGTACGGCAACCAGTACGACTTCGCGCGCTTGACCAACTTCAACCCGCACACGAATCGCTACTTCGGGTTCACGTACAGCTTCGCGCCAGACCCGGGGGACTACCGCAAGAGCCTGTTCGAAAAGGTCGGCTTGCCGAATGGCCCGACGAGCTGGGACGAGATGCTGACCGCGACAACCAAGATCAAGACCAACAGCAAGGGCGCGGTGCGTGCCGGCATCGGGTTTTCGCCCGAGCCGGACTCGAACATGGCCGCGCGGGCTTTGATCTGGTCGTTCGGCGGCTCGGAGCAAGACAAAGACCAGAACGTCACCATCAACTCAGACGAGGTGGTGGCCGCGGTCACGTACATGGTGAAGCTGTTCAAGCAGGCGGAGACCGCTGAGGTATTCAGCTGGAACGCAGCCTCCAACAACCAGGGCCTGGTCGCCGGCAGCCTCTCGTACATACTCAATTCCATCTCGGCGTATCGGACCGCTCAGAAGACAAAGCCCGAAGTTGCCAACGACATATTCTTCAGCAAGCCTCTCCAGGGGAGCGCCGGCGTCAAGCCGCTCGCCAGCGAGCACGTGATCCAGACCTACATCATCCCCAAGTTCTCCAAGAACCAGGACGTGGCCAAGGAGTTCCTGCTCTACCTCGCCGACCATGCAACCGACTACGTCTATCAGTCGGAGCTTTACGAGCTGCCTGTCAATCCCAACACCGACGCCCAGGGCAAGCTTTTCGGCCCCGGCGGTTGGCTCGACAACGACCCCTACAAATCCAACCCCTCGGGCAAGCTGCAGGTGCTGAAGGACGCCACCCAATGGAGCGTGAACGTCGGCTATCCAGGGCCCGCCAGCCCCGCCATCGGCGAGATCTTCGACACCAACCTGCTGCCCACGATGATGGCCGCTGCGGCCAAGGGCCAGAAGACGCCAAAGCAGGCCGTCGCCGATGCCGAGACCGCCATCAAGGCGATCTTCGCCAAGTGGCGCCAGAAGGGGTTGGTCGGCGGGACCAAATAGGCTGACGCGTTCGCTGCGGGCCTGATGGCCGAAGTAGAAGTCCGGGAGATCCGGAAGACCTTCGGGGTCACGTCGGCGCTTGACGGTGTCAGCCTCGTCTGCAAAGACGGCGAGTACCTGGTTCTGTTGGGGCCGTCCGGGTGCGGCAAGACGACTCTGCTCCGGATCATCGCTGGACTGGAGGAGCCCACCGGCGGGGATATCCTGATCGGCGGAAAGTCGGTCAAGGCGCTCCCGCCTCGCGCGCGAAAGATCGCGATGGTCTTTCAGAGCTACGCCCTCTACCCGCATAAGAAAGTGGGGCAAAACATCTCGTTTCCGCTCGAGGCCCTGGGGATGCCCAGGGAGGAGCGGGACGAGCGGGTGCGTTGGGCTGCGGGCCTGCTCGAGATCGGGCACCTGCTTGACCGCAAGCCGCGGCAGCTGTCCGGCGGAGAGAGGCAGCGCGTCGCACTCGCCCGCGCCCTGGTCCGCGAACCGCGGGTGTTCCTTCTCGATGAGCCGTTGTCCAACCTGGACGCGAAGCTCAGGGCGTCCGCTCGACTCGAGCTCAAGCAGTTCCAGCAAAGGGTTGGCGTCTCGACCATCTACGTGACCCACGACCAGGTCGAGGCGATGGGACTCGGCGATCGCATCGCGGTCCTGAATCGAGGCCGGCTGCAGCAGGTGGGAACACCGGACTCGATCTACAACGAGCCTGCCAACACGTTTGTCGCAACCTTCGTCGGCTCGCCGCCAATGAACCTGCTTCAGCGCGACGGCAAGCTGGTCGGCTTCCGCCCCGAGAACGTGAAGGTCGTGAAAAAGTCCACGGGCAGGGACGGCTCCACTGTTTTCGCCTGCCATCTGCTCCGCATCGAGAACCTGGGTTCCGACCGCTACGTGTACGTGTCGGTGAAAGACGATAGGGGAGAGGCAAAGCTCATCGCCAAGCTGGCGATGTCCGAGCAAATCGACGTGAGCGCGAACGATGACGCCGATCTGGTAGTCGAGAGGCGATACCTTCGCTTCTTCGATCGCGAGACCGGCGATAGAAGAACGGACGCGTGACCGAGCCGCTTGCCACCCGGCGGACGGTGATCTTCGACGAATCGGTCCACGTGCATCACCTGCTGGATCGCGAGCGGGTCCTCGGTCCGGTCCTGCTTGCACCATTGCTGATCTACCTGGCGGCGCTCGTCGGCGTGCCGCTGGTGACCGTTTTCATCTATGCGTTCAGCGACGCCACGACCGGATCGGAGGGCTTCTCCTTCGTCGGCCTCGAGACGTTCCAGCGCACTGTGGCCGATCCCGTGTTTCAGCAAGCGATACGCAACACGATCGCGTTCACCCTGATCGCGCAGGTGATCGTCATCGTCCTCGCCACGATCCTCGGGTATGTCATGACGGCGAACTTCAAGGGCAAATGGATCGTCCGGTTCCTTGTCCTCCTGCCCTGGACGACACCCGTGGCGCTCAGCTCGCTGGCGTGGCTGTGGATGCTGGATTCGCTGTTCAGCCCGTTCAACTGGATACTCGGGGAGCTGCACGTCGTGCCGGTCGGCACGCCTGTCGCCTGGCTCGGCGAAACGGGGCTCGCCGTGGGATCGGTGATCGCGCTCCAGGCGTGGCGCACCCTACCCCTGGCGGCCGTGATCCTGATGGCCGGACTCACCTCGATACCGCCTGAGCTAAACGAGCAGGCCGAGGTCGACGGCGCGGGGTTCTGGCGCCGCCTGTTCGACATCACCTTCCCGCTCCTGGCCCCGATCATGATGGTCGCCATCCTCTTCGGGATCGTGGCCACGTTCACCGACATGGCGGTGGTTTTCATCCTCACCCGAGGAGGGCCGGGCGACGCCACGCAGGTGCTTGCCAGCTGGTCGTTCTACACCGGCATCCAGGGCGGCAGCCTCGCCCAGGGCGCCGCGATCGGCATCTTCATGTTCCCGGTGCTGCTGGGGGTTTGCATCCTGATGCTGCGCCGAGCCAGCTCGGTCGAGGTCACATGATCGGGACTCGGCGGCCGCTGGTCACGGTCTCGCGCTGGATGGTGCTTTTCCTGTTCGCGCTCGTCTGTGCGTTTCCCTTCGGGTGGGCCGCGTTCACGATGTTCAAGTCGAACGACGACCTTTACACGGTCGGGCACACGCCGTTCCTCTACAACTCCCCGCCGACCCTCGACCACGTGAAGGTGCTTTTCAACGAGACGAACTTCGGCACCTTCGTGCGCAACAGCGTCGAGATCGGGGTGATCGTGGTCTGCCTCACGCTTCTGGTCAGCGTTCCCGCCGCGTACGCGATCGCCCGGCTGACAGGGCGCTGGGGTCCGCGGATTGCGATGGCGGTTTTCATCATCTACTTGGTCCCACCCACGCTGCTCTTCCTGCCGCTGTCGAGGGTGGTCGCCGACCTGGGTCTGCAGGACACCATCTGGGCCCTGGTTCTCGTTTACCCCACGCTCACCGCGCCGTTCTCGACGTGGCTGCTGGTCGGTTTCTTCCGATCCATCCCTCGTGACATCGAAGAGCAGGCGATGGTCGATGGGTACACGCGCGTCGGCGCAGTGGTGCGTACCGTTCTTCCGCTGGCGGTTCCCGGGCTGCTCACCGTCGTCATCTTCACGTTCGCACTGACTACGAACGACTTCATTTACGCGATCGCCTTCATCTCGACCTCGTCGCAGATGACGATCAGCGCAGGGGTTCCCGTCGAGCTGATCCGTGGCGACGTCTTCTTCTGGCAGTCGCTGATGGCGGCGACCGTCCTCGTCGCCGTCCCTGTCGCGATCGCCTACAACTTCTTCCTCGACCGCTTCGCCCAGGGCCTGGCGCTGGGAGGCGTCAAGGGCTGACGAACCGCTAAGGGTGCTGGCGTCCGGGGAAGCCCGGGTGGTGGGCAGATCCGCCGGCCAAGCGTTGATGCTCGTCGATATGCCGCATCGACGGAGCGTGCGGCGCGTTCGCCGTCTGGGTGTAGTGGCTTGCGATGTTCGTGCCGACCCCCAACACGAGGCCAGCCGCCAGCAGCACCGCCCCGAGGATGCCGAGGGTTCGCTGTCTCACTGCTTGAGCACCTTACGTGCTTTCTCGTAATCCTCGGCGGTGATCTCGCCGGCCGCGAACCGGCGGGCGAGGATGTCCAGCGGAGATTCGGTGCCCGCCGGCGCAGCGGTGGCCGGGCGAAACATGGGCATCGACCGTGCGGCCCAAACGATGAGCAGGGCGGCGCCTGCCAGCACTAACAGCCACGCCACGATTCCCAGAAGGCCGAAGGGAAGGAAGGCGTGGGGTCCCATTCCTCCGACGTTTGCGAAGACTTCCATCATGTTTGCCATTTGTCGAGCAAGCTACGGCCGGCGCCTTGGACTCTGCTTGGATTTAGCTGAGAGTTTTCAACTCAGCGCGCGAGAGGCAGGTGGACCTCGAACGTGGCGCCGCCGCCGCTCGTCTCGCTGACCTTCACGCGTCCCCCGTGCGCCGTGACGACGGCGCTGACGATGGACAGCCCCAACCCCGCCCCGCCGCTGTCGCGGCTGCGACTCGGATCGGCTCGATAGAAGGGCTCGAAGATCCGGTCCAGCTCCTCCGCCCGCAGTCCTGGGCCGTGGTCGGCCACCGACATTCGCGCGAAGCCGTCTTCGGTGGTGACCGCGATGTCGATCGGCGTCTGGGCTGGGGTGTGGACGATGGCGTTGCGGAGAAGGTTGCCCACGACCTGGCGAAGGCGGGTGTCATCGCCGGTGATGATCACCGGCCCGGGGCTCGCGAGGTTGATCTCGCGCCGCGGAGCGACGACTCGGGCATCGGCGACCGCGTCGGTGGCGATCGCCTGTAGATCGACCGGATCCTGCTTCATGGGCCGGCCCGCGTCCAGGCGGGCCAGAATCAGCATGTCGTCGACAAGGCCCGTCATGCGGATGGTCTCGAGTTCGATTCGACGCCTCGCCTGCTCTGAGTCGGCTGGTGACTCGGCGGCGCCTCGACGGAGCATCTCCGCGTACCCGCGGATGGAGGTCAGCGGCGTGCGCAGCTCGTGCGACGCATCGGCGACGAACCGGCGTAGCCGTCCCTCTGAAGCTGTCCGCTGCGCAAACGCGGCCTCGATCTGGCTCAGCATCCCGTTGAGCGCAAGCCCCAGGCGGCCGATCTCGGTCCTGGTCGTGGCCGGCTCGACTCGCCGGGTCAGGTCGCCTGCCGCGATGTCAGCCGCGACCGCACCCATCGTCTCCAATGGCCTCAGCCCGACGCTGATGATGAACACAGCCACGATCACGGTCGCTGCCACGACAAGGAGGCTGATGAAGCCTTCGAGCAGCGCCAGCTGGCTGAGCGTGGAGAAAACTTCGCCGAGCGGGATGGCCAGCACCACGTAGTTGCCGCCAAACAGGTCCTCGGGCCAGATCGCCGCCCTGTACTGAGAGACACCACCTGTACCGGCCAGGGTGAGCACGGCCGGGCTCCTCTCGCTCGACGCCGGTAATGGTTTCGGCAACACCGGGAGGGCGCTGGACGTCGACTGGCCGGGGAAGGCCAGCCGCTTCGCATCGAGGACCGCGCCTCCGGGTGCCACGAGCTCGACGACGGTGTCGGCCGGCAGGCCGCCTACGCCATGTTGTCCAGGGCCCTGGTTGGGGCCGCCCAGAGCGCTGATGGCGGTGTTGCGGGCGGTCCCGAGCTGAGCATCGACCCGGCTCACAAGGAAGTTCTGCAGCGCCGAGTAGGTTGCGATGTCCGAGACCAGGAGGCCTACGACGACCAGTGAGATGACACCGATCAGAAGGCGCCCGCGCAGCGACTGGGTCACGGTCGGGGCGCACGGAGGACATAGCCGACGCCGCGCACGGTCTGGATCAAAGGTGGCTTGAAGCGGTCCACCTTGCGGCGCAGGTAGCTGATATAGGTCTCGAGCACGCTGGCGTCGCCGCCGAAGTCGTAGTGCCAGACATGGTCGAGGATCTGGCTGCGCGTCAGCACCCGGCCGGCGTTGATCAGCAGGTAGCGGAGCAGGCGGTACTCGGTGGTCGTCAGCTCCACGACTTTGCCAGCGCGGCGGACCTCGTGCGCGTCGTCGTCCATCTCGAGGTCGGCCAGGCCGAGCCTGGCTCCGTCCGGCCCGGAGGCGCCGTGCCGGCGAAGGACGACCCGCACCCGGGCCATCAGCTCTTCGATGCTGAAGGGCTTGGTGACGTAGTCGTCGCCTCCGATCGTGAGGCCGTGAACCTTGTCCTCGGTCGCGTCCTTTGCGGTGAGGAAGATGATCGGCACCTTATGCCCGGCGCTGTTGAGCCGGCGGAGCACCTCGAGCCCGTCGATGTCCGGCAGCATGATGTCCAGGATCACGAGGGCCGGCGAGAACTGGCCGACCGCGCTCAGGGCAGCACGGCCGGTGGCGGCGGTCTTGACCGTAAAACCCTCGTATCGCAGCGCCATCGCCAGCAGCTCTGTGATGTTGGGCTCGTCGTCGACGACCAGCACGCGCGGACCATTTACAGGTCCAGCCTGAGGGCGCGTCGAATCGGAGCTCACGTGTGCAATGCTGCCGCTAATTCCTTGGAGTTTGCTGAGAGACTCCTGCGAGGCTCCCGTGCGGCCCGGCGCCGCCATGAACGCCGGCGGGTAAACTCCTGGAGGTCCACGCCCCCGTAGCTCAGGGGATAGAGCAGGACGGTCCTAACGTCAAGGTCGGGGGTTCGATTCCCTCCGGGGGCACCAAAGCGTTTGTGCAAGTTCGGCTGACTGGTCTCAAAAGGCCTTCGGCTGATGCGTTACACACCTTCGGCTGATTTGTCGCAGTTACTTCGGCTGATTTGTCACGCTCCCGCGCATGAGGGAGATGAGCGTGACTGAGCAGAGGTACAAGGCGGTCTTGGCGGTAATTGGCGACGGTCGGACGGTGGGCGAGGTCGCGGGCGAGTGGGGCGTCTGTCGGCAGACGATGCACCGCTGGCTGTCTCGCTATGAGGGTGACGGCCTGGAGGGCCTCGGCAATCGGTCGTCTCGGCCGGCACATTGCCCGCATCAAATGCCTCCGGAAGTAGAGGCGATGGCGCTCGAAAAGCGTCGCTCCCATGCTTACTGGGGAGCGCGACGAA
>DASXTG010000007.1:0-4921 GCA_036505515.1 Candidatus Dormiibacterota bacterium
GCAGCAGCTTCGGGACGCGGAGCAGGGGCGACTCGCGAGGGCGGCGGAGCGCGAACAGGACGGAGCGGGGCGGATCGGATTGGGAAGGCTGCGGGAACTACTCAAGTCTGCCCGGCGGGTTGCCGCCCGTCCTTCCCTGACAGCGGCTCGCTGAACGACCCACGCATGTAAGCGGAGGCCGGCCCGAAGAAGGGGGCGGCCTCCGATGCGCTTCTCCGCCCCTTCCCAAAAGACCTTGAGGGTCTTATCATAGGACCATGAAGGACATCAATGTGAGCGAGCTCAAAGCCCACCTGAGCAAGTATCTGCGGATGGCATCGCGCGGGTCGCGGATCACTGTGAAGGACAGGAACGAGCCGATCGCGGAGATCGGCCCGCCGCAGGCGGCGCTGTCGCTGTGGCACGAACGGTTGGCACGGGAAGGTCGGCTCCGGCCGGGGACGCAGAACTGGAGCAGGCTCAAGATCACCTCGCTCGACCGGCGCGTCGACATCCAGGCGTCGCTTCGTGCGGTCCGTGAGGATCCCAGTGAAGTACGTCGACGCTAGCTCCCTGCTGCGTGTTCTGTTCTCTGAACCGGGGCCTGCCGTGCCGCTCACCGCCGGCGACCGCGTCGTGTCTTCCCAGCTCGTCGAGGTTGAGACATTCCGGGCGGTCGATCGCGAGCGGTTGCTCGGCAACCTCGACGACACACAGACCGCAACCAAGCGCAAGGAGCTAGGAGATATGCTTGGTATGCTCGATCTCGTCGCGGTCGACGACCGCGTCATCGCAGGAGCGAAGAGTTCGTTCGCCGTGACCGTGCGCGCGCTTGACGCGATCCACGTCGCGACCGCGGAGGTCCTTGCCGCGGAGGCGGAAGGCGAACCACTGGAGTTCTGGACGCACGACGACCGCCAAGCTACTGCCGCGCTATCGCGCGGCCTCACCGTGCGCGGAGTTTGAGAGCACCAGTCAGCAGAGTGCCGATCATGGAACGGGATGCGCCTCCAGCAGCGCCTGCGCCCGCGCCTCGAACCTCACGGCGCCCAGCGCGCGGTAGGCCGTCAGCGCCTGCTGCGCCAGGTCCCGACCGTGCGCCGCGTCGCCGGGGCGATTGCGCTGCAGATAGAGTGCGGCGATTTCCTCCAGATAGAGGGCGGTGTAGAAACCTCCGCTGGTATATGTCGAGCCCGAGCGTCCCCTGAGCGTAGCGCGGCTCGTGAGCGCCTCTTCATAGTGCGCGATCGCGACGTCGAGGTCGCCCTTCAGCCGGCTGATCGTTCCGCGGAGGTGCGCGATATCTCCCAAGTCGGTGAGACTGGCGACCGCAGGTTTCGACGCTTCCGCCGCGGTCAGGCGTGTCTGCGCCGCTTCCAGGTTGCCCAACAGCGCGTGCGCCTCGCCCAGGACGAGCCCACGAGTGAATGCACAGCTGTGACAGCGCGGCTGCTCTCGCTCGACGCGCACGAGCAGGCGATTGACGGCGTCGACGTCCCGGTGTTCCAGCGCGATCATTAGCGCAAACTGCCGAGCTCCGGTATGCTCCGGGGGGTTTGGTTCGGGCAGCGAGTCCAACGCCGCTAGTTGCGCCCGTGCTTCCTCATCTCGTCCTCTGGCGGCCAGGATCTCGGCGCTGCGGTGAATCGGTCGGGACGCGAACCATCCTCTGTCGCCCACATGCCGACCGAGCTCGATCGCCCGGGCCGCGGCGTCGAGACTCTCGTCCCACTTGCCGTTGAGGAACAGGGTGTTTGCCAGCGTTCCGTAGGCGCGATACGTCGCCAACGGGCTGTGCAGCCGTTGGGCCAGGTCGAGGAATTCCTGCGCCGTCCGCTCGGCCGTGGCCAGGTCATTGGTATTCACGTAGCTGAAGATCAGGTCGATGTAGATGTCAATGTCTTGCGCCGTCAGCCCCCCGCCCAGCAGCGCAGTGCGCTGCTGGACGGTCTGGCGGAACTGCTCCCACTCATTGCTGTAGCGGTGGACCATGGCCTTCGCCCGATATGCCATGGACAGTTCAGTGGCGTCGTTCAGCCCCGCCGCGACTTCGACCGCGTGTTCGGCAAAGGGCCTGGCGCCTTCGGTGTCTCCCGTGCGAAGACGGTAGATAGCCACCAGCGAGAGCGCCCGTGCCTTCAAGGGGACGTCGGGCCCGTCGGCCAGCCCGTCCGCGGCGGCATGGACGAGTTGTGAGGCATCTGGCGGGGGCTCCGACCACCATCCTGCTCCTGCTTCCGCGATCCTGCAGTACAGCCGCAGCATGTCAGGGGTGGTCCGACCGTCCGCCGGCGTAACGGCCTGTAACGCCCGGCGGTACGCATCGGCGGCCCGGTTGTCCTGGAGCAGCAGGTAGAGATCACCCAGATGTTCCAGGACGGCCGAGCGGGTACCGGAGTCATCTGCACTGTCTGCCAGCTCGAACGCGACGTGCAGCCGCCGCTCGGCCTCCTCCAGCGCAAACAGCCCCGCGGCCTTGCGCGCGGCTCGCACGTTGTAATCGACGCCTTTGCTGGGTGTGCCGGCCTCACCGAAGTGATAGGCAAGCGCCTCCAGGTGATCGTCGAGGCGCGTGCCGTACATCGTTTCCATGGCGTCACCGACCTGCTGGTGGAGCCGGGCGCGCCGCCGCGCATTGAGGTTGTTGTAGAGCGTTTGCCGGATGAGCGCATGCTCGAAGGCGTAGCCCGTCTCTCGCCCCACCTTCGTTTCCCGGATGACCTGGAGGCGGACCGCCTCATCAAGGGCATCGAGGACGGTGTCCTCATCGAGCTGGCTGATCTTGACCAGGATGTCCGGGTCGAACTCCCGACCGATGACGGCGGCGATCGTGAGGACGCGCTTCGACGTCTCGGAAGCCTTCTGGACGCGCCGGCCGATGGCGGCCTTCACGCTCTGGGGGATTTCGAGTTGCTCAATCTCCAGCCGCTGCCAGCGTCCGGCCTCGCGGTAGATCTTGCCTTCCTCCACGAGTGCCTTGACCACTTCCTCGATGAAGAACGGATTGCCCTCGGTCTCGCGGTGGATTGCGCCTGCCAGCTCCTGGGACGTCTCGACGTCGAACAGGCCCGACAGCAGCGCGCGCGTATCCTCCTCGGACAGCCGGCGCAGGGGCAGTCGGTAGAACAGCCGCTCACGGTTCATCTGGCTGATGGCGTCGTTGAGCGGATGCTCGGTGTCGAGTTCCATCTCGCGGTACGTGCCGGTAATGAGCACGCGGTCGGTGCGGGTACTTCGGGCCAGGTGGTGGAGCAGGCGCAGGCTCGCTGGTCGGCCCAGTGCAGGTCGTCAAGGAGGAAGACCAGCGGGTGAGCGCGAGACGCCAGCGACACCCACTGCGCGGCTGCTTCAAACGCACGCACGCGCTCGTCCTCGGGTGTGAGCGCCGGCCCTGCGGTCCTGGCTCGGCTCGCTTCGGGGAGGAGCCGTGCCAGATCAGAGACCCGGTCGCCTAGTTGCTGAAGTGAATCGCCCGCTTGGTGCAGTAGCTGCCGCAGGCTCTCCACAAACGGCAGGTAGGGCACGCCCACGTCCTGTTCGTAGCAATGACCGCGAAGCACCCGCGCCCCGCGCAGGTGAGCGTACACCGCGAGTTCTTCGGACAGCCGGGTCTTCCCGATGCCCGGTTCGCCGGACACGAGCACGAGGCGTCCCTCGCCGCTGAGCATGCGGTCGAGGTGCTCGCGCAGTTCAGCCAGTTCGGCCGACCGCCCCACCAGCTTCCCGCGGACGATGTGCTCCAGCAGGGTAGTCCGTGTTGCCGTGCCGGCCGGCGCGGCGCCGGTCTCGGGCACATCGCCGGCCGCGACTGATACGGCGAGGTCCAGGGCTTCGATCACGGCCGTGGCGGATGGGTAGCGCTCTGCTGGATCCTTCGCCAGCAGCCGCATCACGACGGCATCCAGCGTCGGCGGGATCGCGTCGTTGTGCCAGCGCGGGGCCACCGGCGTGACGTTCACCTGCTGGCTGAGCACGGTGAACGGATCCTCGCCCCCGAAGGGCTTACGTCCCGTGAGGGTCTCATAGAGGACGCACCCGAGCGAGTACAGGTCGGTCCGCGCATCGACGGTGCCCCCCAACACCTGCTCGGGCGCCATGTACGCGACCGTGCCGACGATGAGACCCGACTGTGTCATCCGGCTGCGCCCTTCCGACCGGGCCAGCCCAAAGTCCATCAGCTTGGCCGTGCCGCCGGTCGTGACCACGATGTTCTCGGGCTTGATGTCGCGGTGCACGATACCGCGGGCGTGCGCATACTGCAGCGCGGCGCAGACCTGGGTGACGGTGTCGATGGCGCGGGGCACGTCCATCGGGATGAGTTCGGCCAGGGGCCGACCGTCGACGTACTCCATGACGATGAGCCGCGTGTCGGCGGTGTCGATGACGTCGTAGACGGAGACGATGTTCGGGTGGGTGAGCTGCGCGGCGGCCTGCGCCTCCCGGAGCAGCCGCCTGACGCCTTCATCCCCGATCAGGTGGGGGGAGAGCATCTTGAGGGCGACGGGACGGTTGAGCATCGTATCGTGGGCACGGTACACGACGCCCATGCCCCCTTCTCCGAGGGGTGCATCGATGCGGTAGCGGTTGGCAAGCAGGGTGCCAATCATGTGGACTCAGATCAAACTATGGGTGCGCTCGATGTCGGGGACGGCGCCCACAGCTTCGAAGAGCGACAGGGCGTCTTTCAGCAGAACGGCCGCCTCGTCCGCGCGGCCCTGGTCGCGGCGCAGCAGGGCCAGTTCGCGGTAGGTCCGTCCAAGTTCCCAGGGGCAGTCCATGGCGCGGAACAGGTCGCGTGACTCCTCCAGCAGTGCCTCCGCCTTCTCCGGTGTGCCGGCCGTCCGCGCATAGACGCCCATCGCCCGGCAGATGACCGCGAGGTTGTACCGGATTCCCTTCGCGCGCGCCGTTTCCAAGAGTTCGTCGCCCAACCGGGCTGCAT
>DASXTG010000008.1:0-4891 GCA_036505515.1 Candidatus Dormiibacterota bacterium
CGCCATCGTTGCGATCTGGTCGCCCAACGCGCGGTCAACGGGGTAGTTGTCCTTACCGCCCAGGAAGTAGTTCCAAAAACGGGCCGAGTGGGGCACTGAGGTGTCGATCTTCGATGGGATGTCGTCGGTGCTCATGGGGGACTCCTAGCAGTGCGGCGGCGCGCGTGCGTGTAGTGGCCGTCACATCGGAACTGTCCAGGTCCCGGCACGCGCTGAGGGGCTTGACCACACGAACGATAGCAGGGTAGCTCTCCCCTGCGGGGTCCATAGGGGCCACGCGGGGCCCACCTTTCCGACGAGCCGAGGGCCGAGTAACCAGCGGGGGCCCCCGGAGCTACCCTCATGGGCCGGGTCTCGGGTTGTCGTTGTCTGGACGGTGGCGGCTGGACGTTACCGGAGCAGGTTGTCGAAATCGCCGTCCTTTGCGCCTTGGAGGAGCGCGTGGATCTCGGCCTGGGTGTAGATCAGCGCCGGGCCGTTGGGATCTCTGGAGTTGCGGACAGCGATATCTCCGCCGGGCAGCAACGCCATCTCGACGCAGCTTCCCTGCGAGTTGCTGTAGTGGCTCTTCTGCCATCTGACCTGGCGCAACTGTGTGGACAGCACGGCGGCAGGCAGCTCGTGCTTGTTAGCTGTGCGCGGTGTCGTCATGGTTCGGTCTTGTCTCCTGGAGGATCCTGCTGAGGATCTTGACAGTGGTGCGCGGCGGGGCGCTCTCAACACCGAGGCGGTCCATGGCCGCCATGTGGACGTCAGCGTCATCGCGCTTGTCCAGATAGAGCGCGCCGGTGAGCTGCTCGATGTAGACCACGTCGGGGAGGTCAGGCTCGGGAAACCGCAGGATGGTGAACGCCCCGGCCTCGGCGGCATGGGCGCCAGCATGGAACGGCAGTACCTGCAGGGTGACGTTTGGCAGCTCGGAGGCCTTGATCAGGCGCTCGAGCTGGGCGCCCATCACTGCATGGCTGCCCATCCGCCGCCGCAACGCCGCCTCATCCACCACCGCCCAAAGCTGCGGGGCATCTGACCGGGTAAGCAGCTGTTGCCGTTTCATCCGCAGGCTGACGCGTCGCTCGATCTCCTCGGGGGGAGCCGCCGGGTTGCCGTGCGTGATGACCGCGCGGGCATAGTCCTCGGTCTGCAGCAGGCCGGGGACGAACTGCACCTCATAGGTTCGGATCAGCGCCGCCGCCTCCTCCAGCCCGAGGTAGGTCTGGAACCAGTTCGGCAGGATGTCGCCGTCGCGCTGCCACCAGCCCGGGGTGTTGGCCTGGCGGGCCAGCGCCAGCAAGGCTGTCCGCTCGTCCTGATGGATGATGCCGTACAGGGAGAGCAGGTCGGCGATGTCGCGTTCCTTGAAGCTGACGCGCCCCAGTTCCATCCGGCTGATCTTGGATTCGGAAGCCCGGATCAGGTATCCAGCGTCCTCGCGGCTGATGCCCTTGGCCTCGCGAAGGCGCCGCAGTTGGGCGCCGAGGATGATACGCAGGACAGTCGGCCCGCCGGTCGAGCCGATGGTTGGGCCGCTCCCTCGCTGATCGGTGGTCACCCTGCCTCCCGATCTCCCCAGGGGTCCAGGTCAGCGCATAGTCTGCCACTCCCTTCCTTGGCTGTGGTGCCGCAGATCGCGTAAACCCATTCATCTGCACGTGCATCCGTCCTTGCATCCGCGTGGAACAAGCGGGATGATAACCGAAATGCCATCTGCATGTGCATCTGCAATTGCCATTAGGCAGTGAATGCCGCTGGTGGTCTCGTCCCTCGTGGAGGTCGCGATGCCAGGCGCGAACACTGATGCCGCCACGGTTCTGCGGGTGCTGCTCGTCGACGACAGCCGGTGGCTGCGTCAAAGCGTCCGCGCGGCCCTCGAGCGGGCTGGGTTGGTAGTGGTCGGCGAGGCTGCCGACGGCGCCCAGGCGCTGGCACTGGCCGCCATGTACCACCCTGACCTGGTGCTCATGGACCTCTGCATGCCAGGGATGGACGGCATCCAGGCGACGCAGGCGCTGCGCCGGCAGCAGCCAGGGATCCGCGTCGTGCTGTGGACCGCGCAAGACGACACCCAGCTCGCCAGCGCCATCCGCCGATCCGGAGCACATGCCGGCCTCGCCAAGGGAGTCCGCACCGTCGAGCTGATCGCCACCCTGCAAGCAGTCCGCTGATGGTGCGGGCGGCCTGTGAGGGGAGCTGATAGCGCCATGACCGGCCGGGATTGACGCTCAGGTCCTGGCCGCGGAGCTTGCGCAGGTCGTCGGCGGCCTGGCGGACCGTGGAGCCGGTCTGGGCCCCATCGCCTGGACCTTGGCGCCAAGGTCGGCGAGGCCGAAGCCAGCGGGTGCTGCGGCAAGCGCCAGACCGCCGCCAGCGCGGTCCGCATCCGTGGCTTGTTGCGGGCGATGCCGCCGACCCGGGTGCGGCCGACGCGCAGGGCACTCACTGAGGGCGGCGGTGCGAACACCGGCCGCTCGAGGAGCCGTCGCGGCTGGCCCACGTCTGGCTTGCCGCTTCGAGCACCGTGAGCACCGCCTGCTGTGTGGATTCTCGGGCATCGCTCCGTTGCTCGATGAGGTTGTGGAGCAGCACACCCCCCAGCGCGAGCACGAGCAGGCGGGCCGCCCCGGATGGGAAGCCGAGATCCTGCAGAAGCTCGGCTGCGATTGCGATGCAGCCCTCGGTCCAGGCCCCCGCGATCGACCGCAGGTTAGGGTCGCGGCCGGCCTGCAGGTACAGCTCCCACAGGGCGAGCTGGCGGGCGCGCACCTCCGGATCGGTGGGACAAAGCACGCCCACGAGCAGGTCGGCGGCAGCGGCCGCGTCATGAGCTTCGCGGAGTCCGGCGAGGGCGCGTCGCCAAACCCCCAGCTCGCGCTCGACGAGTCGCGCGAATGCGTGGGTCACAAGGTCGTCGCGTGAGCGGTAGTAGTAGGTGGTGGCGGCCAGCGGCAGTCCGGCTCGCTGGGCGACCGCGCGGTGGCTGATCGCGGCGAACCCACCCTCGGCCAGCAGGGCGACGGCAGCGCTCGCAAGCGCCTCGCGGCGTCGGCGGCTGCGCTCTTGGGCAGGTCGGCGTCCACTCAGTGCACTCAGTGGGCACCTGCCAAGTTGAGCGCCACGACGCCGCTGATCACGAGCACGATGCCGAGCACCTTTCCGGCGGTGAGCGGCTCGTTCAGCAGCAGCATGCCGATGACGGTGATCGCCGCGGTTCCGACGCCCGACCAGATCGCGTACGCGACGCTGACCTGCAGCCGGAGCTTGAGTGCCTGGGCGAGGAGGCCGAAGGAGAGCAGATAGCCGACGGCGACGACGATGCTCGGAGCTGGTCGTGTGAAGCCGTTGCTGAGCTTGAGCGCAGTGGTGGCGATGACCTCTGAAGCGATCGCGCCGGTGAGCAGGATCCAGGCCAAAGACGCCTCCTCAAACTGGTACTGGTACGGTCGTACCAGTTTAACGGATGTGCCTCATCGGACCGGGCCGGCGCATGAGGTAAGCGACGACCGACACCCACGACGTCGACGCCTTCTCCACCTGCGCGAATATGCGCCCGATCGTCGTGCTCGGCAGCGACGAGCACGACACCGCCTGCTCCAGCTTCGACGCCGCATACGAGCTCGGCCACCTGGTGCTGCACCACGATGCCGAACCGGGCCGCCAGGCGGTCGAGCAGCAGGCCCACCGCTTCGCGAGCGCGTTCCTCCTGCCCGCCGAAACCATCCGATGGCGACCATCACCCTCGGCCTGCTCCAAGTGGGGACGGACGTGATCGAGCTTGCGATCGTCCCAGCGGGTACGGTCGGGCCGCTTGAGGCGCAGCAGGGGAATGTCGTTTGCCTCGGCGAAGGCCGCGACCGCCTGGCGGAAGCGGTCGCCGATGCGTTTGAACAGGGCTGGGGACGGCACCTCGTGGCCCAGATGCTGGGTCAAGAACGTGACCACCTGGCCGCCGACCTGCAGGTTGGGGACGTAGGCGTTGAGGTCGATGCGGTCCAGGCAATCCAGGTCGAGGGCGACGTGACCGTCGAGGACATCGTTGATGTTGACCACCACCGCCACATGGACACCCCACCGTGAGGACCGCCTCGGACTCCCTTCAGGAACGACGAAGCCTACGACACGGGACCACGGTGGGTTCTCGGCGGTCCGAGGCTGGCCTCATTAGTGCCGCGACCGGAATCGTTTGCGTTGTTGACGGTTGTCGGCTGAGCAGCCGAAGGGGGCAGATCGCCGATTCAGTCGCGCCCCGCCCGTCGCGCCACCGCGGCTCTCTATCGACAACTTGGTACGGTGGCCCAGGTCGCACCGCTTGGAGAGTACGGCAGCGCGCAAGGGAGAGGGCCAGGCAACGATGCAGGCGTCGGAGGTCCCGCGTGCAGTGGCTGCGGCCGTGTCGACCGCCTCATCACTTGATCTGACAGTCGACGACGCGATCCTTCTTCATGACTCGAACAAGCTCACTCTGCGTCTGCTGCCTTGTGACGTCCTGGCCCGGGTGGCACCTGTAGCGCATCAGGTCGCACAATTCGAAATCGAGCTTGCTCAACGGCTCGCCGAATCCGAGAGCCCGGTGGCTGCTCTTGAGCCTCGAGTCGAGCCACGCGTCTACGAGCGTGATGGCTTCGTGGTCACGCTGTGGACCTACTACGAACCTGCGACGCCTCGAGAGGTCTCACCAGCCGACTACGCCAATGCGCTCGGGCGGCTGCATGCCGGCATGCGCAAGCTCGATGTCCCTACGCTGCACTTCACGGATCGAGTCGAGCAGGCCCAGCAACTCGTGGCAAGCCGCGACCGCACTCCGGCGCTCGCCGACGCGGACCGGGAGCTCCTCGGCAACACGTTACGGAGCCTGAGGCGAGTGATGGGCGAGCGGGGCGGCGCCGAGCAGCTACTG
>DASXTG010000009.1:0-2522 GCA_036505515.1 Candidatus Dormiibacterota bacterium
CGGGTTCGACGCTCGATCGACGTCGCGCAGCATCGTCGTCGCCTCGTCGGGAAAGCGCGACTCCACCATGACCAGGTTTCGCCGCAGGTCGACGATGTGGTCGATGTGCTCGATGCCCACCGGGCATTCACGCACGCATGCGCCACACGTCACGCAGTCCCACACCACGTTGTCGGTGACCGCATTCGGAACCAACGGCGCGAGCTTCTGAGCGCCGCCCGCCAGCACCTTGGGCCCGTCGGCGAGGACCTGGTCGCGCAGCGCCATGATCAGGAGCTTCGGAGAGAGCTCCTTGCCGGTGTTGTAGGCCGGGCACACATCCTGGCAGCGCCCGCACTCGGTGCAGGACAGGGTGTCGACCATCTGCTTCCAGGTCATGTCGGCGACCGTCGCCGAGCCGAACCGGACGTCTGCGGTCTCGAAGTTGACAGGTTCCAGCCTGCCCCTCGATTTCGTGCGGCCGAAAAAGACGTTGACCGCCGCGAGAAAGATGTGCAGGTGCTTCGAGTAGGGGAGGTAGACCAGGAAGGTCAGGATGATCAGCACGTGGGCGGAGACCGCAACCTCCGCCAGGGTCCACGCAAGCGATCCCGGCACTGCTCGGCCGACGAGGCTGGATATCGGCGACCACTGCGCTGGGTATTCGCTGGCGCCGAGCGCGATGCGGCTGCCGTGCCACAGGAGAAGCGTGAGCACGATCCCGGCGATGAGCAGGAGGATGAGATCCGCCTCGCGCAAATGGCTGCCGGCAAACCGCCGCGGCCGCTGGAGCTTGCGGATCACGAAGGCTGTGACCACGCCGGCGAGCACCAGGAAGGCGAAGACGTCAACGAGCAGCGCGTACCAGCCCTGGTCCCCGGGCCATGGGAGCTTGAAATCCGGTGGCGTGACCATCGCGATCATGGCGATGGGGATCGTGGGCAGCAGGACGATGAAGCCCCAGAAGATTGCTGCGTGCATGAGGCCTGGCAGGAGGCGCTGCAGGAGCTTGCTCTGGCCGATGACGACGACGGCCTCGGCCTTTGCTCGTCCGGGAATGTCATCGAATCGAGAGGCCGGTTTGCCCATGCGCACGAGGCGGTAGATCAGGACCGCACGGCGCGCGAAGAGCGTGCCGGAGACAAGCAGCGCGGCGGCGAGCAGCACGTGGGCGGCCCCGAAATGAATCACCGCTGCCGCCTGATCTCCGCCGAGATCGCCGGGATCACGTCCTTGAGGTCGCCGACGACCACAAAGTCCGCGTTCTGCATGATCGGCGCCTCGGCGTCGGAATTGATGGCGAGGATGCGCTTGGCGCCCTTGCATCCCGCCATGTGCTGTGTGGCGCCGGAGATGCCGCATGCGATGTAGAGCTCCGGGGCGATCTTGGTCCCGGTCTGTCCGACCTGGTCGGTGTGCGGTCGCCAGCCGGCGCTGGTGACTACCCTCGAGCAACCGACAGCCCCGCCAAGCAGTCCGGCGAGCTCCTCGATGATGGCGAATCCCTCTTTGGAACCGACACCGCGGCCGCCGCTGACGACCACCTTGGCGTCGGCCAGCGACACGCCACCGTCTGGTGGTGCGACGTGCGCGGAGACTCGAACGATTAGGTCTCGCTCTTCCAGCTCCGCCACGAATCGCGTGACATCGACCTCCACAGGTGGCGCCCCGGCCTCGACGGGAAACGTGTGAGGCGCGACAGTGATCAGCGGGCGTGGGCTGTGCAGCAGCGCTTTCTCCCAGAGGCTGCCGCCCCACCGCGCGCGCGTCAGCGGAACCGGGTCTTCCGCAACCGCCTCGACGCAGTTCGCGGCCAGCGGCAGTCCCGTGCGCGCCGCGAGTCGGGCCATGACCTCGTTGCCGCGGTCGGTGCCCGCAGCGAACACGGCAGATGCGTCGATGTCGTCCGCAGCTCGGGCTAGAATCGCCGCCATCGCATCTGGCGCAAACGGCTGCACGGCGTCCATGTGCACGGCATGCAGCGGGTCGCCGAACCTGCGAGCCGGCGTCAGCGCCTGCCTGGACGCCTCGCTCTGCTCCATCAGCACGAGGACGCTCACAGCGTCCCCCGAAAAATCGCCAGATTTTTCGGGGCTCTCACAGCACACCTGCCTTCCGCATCATCTCGACCACGGCCGGCGCCGCCGCCGGTCCGCTGCCGAGCGACTCGGCGCGCCTGCCCTGGCCTGGCGGCACCGCCAGCCCGACGAGCTCGAGCCGTGAGGGTGGCCTTGCCGGCGTGCTGGTCGCGACCGGTTTGCGGGCGGCGCGCATGCGGCCCGGAACCGAGGGATAACGGGGCAGGTTGAGGCCTTCCTTCACCGTCAGCACCGCCGGCAGAGGCACCACGTAGACGTCGCGCCCGCCTTCCGCCTCCTGCTCACAGCGAACGGAGCTCGCTTCGACGGTCACCTTCTTGAGTCCTGTGACGCAAGGGCGGCGCAGCGCACGTGCAACGCGAAGCCCGACCTGGAAGCCGCCCGAGTCCGCGGACTCGTTCCCGAAGAAGATGATTTCGAAAGGTCCCGATGCGGCCTCCTCGG
>DASXTG010000010.1:0-7017 GCA_036505515.1 Candidatus Dormiibacterota bacterium
GTAGCCGGCCGCGCGACGAGCACGTGGTTGATGCCGTCGCCCCCAGACTCGACCGACGCGCCCAGCCCGTCGAAACCACAGTAGTCGAGCAGCGCCCGCATGACCTGCGGCGGGTAGTAGCTCGCTTTGTAGCCCATCGCCGCACCGCCCGTGGCGTAGGCGGCGGGCGTGAAGCAGTCCGTGATGAGCAACCCGTCGTGATACAGGTTCGCTCGCAGCCAGCGCAGGTGCTCGAGCAGGGGCGGCTTCGGCAGCCACGATGACAGACCGACGAAGAGCGCCAGGTCGAAGTGAGTGAATCGCTCAGCCTCGGTGCGTAGGGCGGTGCCGGTGAGGTCGCCGCGCAGGAACCGCAGCCCCACCCCTATGTCCTTGGCCGCCGCGCGGAGCTCCCCTTCGAGGTCGCCGGCCGGGTCCAGGTCGGCGGCCACGACCAGAATCCGGCCTACCAGCTCGGGATTCGACGCAGCGATCTTCTTGAGGGGCCGCAGCACGTCGTAGGCGAAGCCGGACGGCGCGGTGAAAACCCGCACCTCGGCTCCCCTTTCGAGTCGCCGGCGCAGCTCGGCCTCGATGATTCGCTCCAGGATGGCGAGCCGGTCTCGCACAGCGCGGTGCAGCGGATAGCCGTAGAACGTCCGCTCCAGGAAGCTCGCATTCGCCGGCTGGTCGTAGATCAGGCGCATGACGCCGGCGGAATAGCCGTCGCGCAAGAAGATGCGCCCCGGGCGGGAGAGCGGGAACAACGGCTCGCGCCACGCACCCTCGAAGAAACGCCGCACCAGGTAGCGGCCGAGGTACGGGTAGCTCAGCACACGCCGGGCCACGCTTCGACGCCCCGCCGCTTCGTGGAGCGCCCCGGCTCGCGATTCGCCACCGCCCGCGGACGGAAGATGCGGCTTGAGCGCGGCTGCGGCGGCAGCAAGCGTTGCGCCTGGCCCCAGCGCCCCGACCTCGATGACGTGCACAGACCCCTCGCCTTTGTTTTTCCTCACGACGTCGAGCACGCGCGAGTACCCGTCCCGAGCGACGCGCAGGTCATCTGGGTTTTCGTGCTGGTCGACCTTCTTGCTGCGAGCTCTCACGCGCGCCGCCGCTGCATCAGGCGATAGGTCCAGAAAGATCGCGTGGTCCGGAATCCAGATGCCCTGGAGGTGGATCAGCCGCGCGGTGAAAGCGAGGGCATCCGCCGTCTTCAGATCGGGAAGGTGTCTGCGGGCCTCGGGCCCCAGTCGCGTCCCACGAAGGAGATGCTGAAACGTTTCGTCGACGTCCTCAGCTGTCGGTGGATCGTTGAGCGGCCCGCGGTAATTGAATGCCCGGCCGGCGCCAGAAAGCAGCAGGTTGCCGTCGCTGATCATGACGTCGACCTCGTATCGACGAGACAGCTTCACGGCAGCGTTGTCCTGGAGCAGCATCTGGAACACCTTTGCCACCGGGTAGAGGCTGCGGTTGTCGACCACCATGTGCGTGATCCGGCGGCTGAGCCGGTCGAGGCGAGCGGCGATGGCGTAGCCCTGCGGATGAAACCTGGGCCCGCAGAGATCCGTGTCCGGTGCGCGCACCCAGAATTCGTCGGCCACTGCCGAGCCCGCAACCAAGCCGTGCTCGCCGGCAAGCACCGCAGCCAGCGCGGCGGCGAGGGTGCTCTTGCCGCTGCCGTCGATCCCGATCACAGCGACCTGCAGCGTCAAGCTGCGCCTCCGGGCACGAACGCCAGGCACCCTGCCACCTCCAGCCGCAGCCAACCGCTGGCCCTTTCCGGATCCTCATCGAGGAAGAACTCGACCGATTGAGGGTCGAGGAAGCGCAGCGAGAAATCGGCGCCTGGTTCGAGGCGGCGGCGGAAAGGACGTCGGAGCCGTGGCACCACGATCAGGCCAGCGGCTTCGTCACCGAGGGCAACCCCGGGATCGGGGAGCGGGGGCAGCGGCAGGTTCAAAGCCACAGCGGCCAGAAGCCGGATGGGCCCCGACCCCTCGATCTCGACAAGATCGCATCGAGACCCGAACACGGTCCCCGCCAGCATTCGTGAGGCACCGAATGCTAGATACTCCGCCAGGTTGACGCGCTCAAGGCCGATCAACGAAGCGGCACGCCGCCTCCCGGCGCCGTGACGCCCCCGCCACCGCGATATGTCGCCGGGAACCCGACCCCACTGCCCCAGCCCGCACATGGTCACGGCGTGGCGAACCGCGGTGCCACCGCCGGGCAGGCCATGGCTGCACCGGAGCACTGCGCAGCCTTTAGTGCGGCCCGCCCGCAGCTGCTCGCCGATCTGCCGCGCCGCCACCAGCGGGTCGCGCGGGACCCCGAGCCGCCGTGCGACCACGTTGCCGGAGCCCATACGGAGCCCGGCCAGCTGCACCGCCTCAGCCGGAGGGGGCGCCTGTGGGAAGGCGTCCATCACGCCCTCGACGACCGCGCGAAGCGTCCCTCCACCGCCGGCTGCCACGACCACGGCGGGGCGCTCCGCGGAGGTGACGAAACCGTGTGCGGCTGCGCGCGCAGCCGGGTGGTCGTCAACAACTTTCGAATCGACCGCGACGCGCGTGCCATGTCCGGAGCGAATCGCTTCCGCCAGCTCGTCCGCGAGCGCGGCGGCGTGGCCGGTACCGGAGGCGCGGTTGAGGAGCAGCAGGATCGACGGGCTCAAGGCTCGGGCTCCCCCGGCCCTTCATCGTCAGGCGGCGCAGCCTGACGGCGGCGGAGGATCGCAAGCGGAATCCCCGCCAGCAGGACTCCAACAATCAGGAGGGCGACGGCGATCGGCAGTATCTGGCCGCGGATGCCGCCGCTCGACACCCTGCCGGCGGGGTACCCGGCGGCGAAATAGCCGAACTTGCTCGTCCTGGTGTTGATGGTGAACGGCTGGGCCTCGGATCCAGCACCGATCGAGGTCCAGGGACCGGCCGCGTCGGCAGCGTAGTACACGGTGCTCGGCGCGGGGACGACATCCGAGTAGCGCAGCACCAGGTTGGCAGGCTTCACAAGTGGTGCGTCCGCGGTGATGAGATAGGCGTTGGTCACGAAGGTCAGCCCGGCAGGCTTGGGGCACGGGTCGACCGGCTTGATGTCGACAGCGATGCTCGTCTTACCGCTCACGTCGAAGGCGCCGGGCAGAAAGCCGACGACGACCTGACCGTCGTCGGTGAATGCGGAGTTGGCATCGCTCACGCCGCCTATGACTTTGATGTCCAGGTGGCCGGAGCTGGGCGCTAGGTTGCCGGCGACATGGAACGGGGGGCAGACCCAGTTGTATGGCTGCTGCGGTGCGAAGCCGTCGTAAAAGCCGGGAGCCACCGCCCAGGCCACCGAGACGTAGGTGATCACGGCCGCAGCGAGAAGGGCCGCGCGCGTCACAGCGCGAGGTCCGCGAAGACGTGGCCGATGATCGGGGCCACCAGGTCGTTGCACGCCCAGCGCCAGATCGCAAGCAGAAGTCCGGCTGCGGCCACCGCGAGGAGAAACTCGGGCGGATGCGACAGAGCGTGCGCCGCGGTCCACAGGGCCGTGCTGCCGAGAACGGCCAGCGGCGCCCCGCCGAGGTCTTCGAGTGCCCCGTAAAGGGCGCCGCGGAACGCGATCTCTTCCCCGATCGACACCACCACCGCCGGCAACGCCAGCCACAGCGGCAGAAGCGGCGCGGCGCCGGCGCGCGTCGCTGCCGGCAAGAGAAGCACGACCGCAAGCGCGCACCCTCCCACGATTCTCAACGCCATGTGAGAGGTGCCCAGACCCATGCGAGCGGGTCCCCATCCGATTGCCGTCATGGCCAGGGCCACCCCCCCGAGGACGAGGACGGGCGCAGCCGCGTGTGGCGCGGACGAGAAGAGCGCCCGGGTCCATTCAGCCAGGAGCACGTAGGCTGCGATGACGCCGGCTCGCACGGCGGGCCGAGTTCTCAGGACGGACAGCGCGAGTGCTCGGCTACGGACTCGCGAGGCGGTCTGCTCCCGAGTACACGTTGAAACGGTCGCCGCGGAGAAACCCGACCAGGGTCTGGTTGAACTCGCGCGCCAGCGCGACCGCCAGGCTCGAGGGCGCACCGACCGCCGCGAGCACGGGAATGCCCGCGCCGATCGACTTCTGGACGATCTCGTAGCCGGCACGACCGCTGACGACCAGCACCGAAGCGCGCAGCGGCAGCTTCGCATCGAGGAAGGCCCGGCCGACGACCTTGTCGACCGCGTTGTGGCGGCCAATGTCCTCGCGGAGGTGGACGAGCTCGCCCCCCGCCGTGAACAGGCCGGCGGCGTGGAGACCCCCCGTGCGCTCGAACACTCCCTGGCCTGAGCGGAGGCGATCGACGAGGCCGGGGAGGATCGCGCCGTCGACCTTCGGGCCCGCTGGCAGGATCGCAAGGTCGCGCCGCAGGTCCTCGATCATCTGAGCTCCGCACACTCCGCAGGCGGAGCTGGCCAGCATCGATCGCTGAGGCTTCCGCCTGGCCTTTCCCGCAAGGACCACGTCCACCTGGTTCGACTCCACCAACACGGGGTGTACCTCGGTGCGGGCGTCGGCCTCGCCTGCTTCGGCGCTGATGCGCACCAGTCGCACGTCCCGCGCCGAGCGCACGATGCCCTCGGCGAACATGAGGCCAAGCGCGAGCTCGATGTCCTCGCCGGGCGTTCGCATGACCACCGCCAGCGGGCTGCCGTCGAGCATGAGCTGCAGCGGCTCCTCGGTCACGACTGCGTCCGGCGCTTCCGTCCACGCGCCCGCGGACCAGCGCCGGATCCTCAAGCCAGGCGCTGCAGGCTTTGGCAAGAGCTCCTAACCCTCGGCCACTCGCAGCCGGCGCGCAGCACGCGGGATGGCGGTCGTGATCGCGAAGCCTCGCCACGACGTGACCCGTTCCGCCATGAGCTCAACAGCCGGCGGCACATCGGTCACGTCGATCGCGTAGCGCTCCGCGAGAACGGAGCGATCAGCAGCAGGGCCGAAGGTGCCGCGGACGCAGGCGCCCACCATTCGCGAAGGGCGGAAGCGATGGTGTGACTCCACGACGAGCGCGCCAATCGAGCCGGTACGTGCGTGACCGTCGGTGGGAGCGATCGTCACCTCTCCGCGTTCTACCTCCCACAGCGCGGGACGGATCACCGGGGCGCCGCCTTCGAACCAGCAGGCGTAGCCACGCGACACGCCGGCGAGCCGGCGGCTTACTTCCGCCGGGACAGCCGGCACGCGCGCTGCCTGCGCTGCCGGAAAGGCCCACACCTCGAGCACTTCCGCGTGGGTCGGGCGCAGCCGCAGCACTATGCGGTTGTAAGGCAGCCACTCGCGCGGGATGCCGGCCAGGTCCAGCACATAGCCGGCGACGAACGGTGCGTTTCGCAGCGCGTATCCGGCCATGCCCATGTACAGGCCCGGACCTTCGAGAGCCGCTCGAATCTGATTGCCGACCGAGAGCGGGTCGTAGATCTCGAGCGTCCCTCGCATAAGGAGGGCTTTCGAGCCACCGTCCACGAAAAAGCCTGCGCGCGGGTCCCGCCTCGCGATCAGGTTCTTGGCCGCGTATCGGGACGTCGTCATCCAGATCGAGCCCGCCGCGAAGCTGAAGGCCGCCGGATTGACCAGGGGCAGGCGGCCCGCCCGCATCGCCAGCATCCCGATTCGGGCGCGGCCGAGGATGTTGCGCGCCTCCCGGCTCAATCGCACGGGTTCAACTCTAGTTCGGAGCCACCTCGAGCACGTCGCGGATGCGCTCCAGCGCCCGCTGGAGCCGGCCGCGCACCACCCGATCCAGGCGCCGCGCCACCGCCGCCCCGATCACCCAGGCCGGCGGCTCATAGCTGATGTGGAGCCTGATGCGCACGCCGTCAGGCGCCTCCTGGAAGGTGAACCCACCCTCCTGCCGGATCAGGCCTGATTCCGAAACCCAGCCAATCTCCCAAGGCCGCCGCCAGCGATCGATCCGCAGCGTGCTTCGGAGCGGCACGCCGAGCGCATTCAGCTCGACGCTGTAGCGGGCGCCGGCACCGGTCGCTCGAGTCCCGATCGGCTCCCAGCGCGTGACCCCTTCGAGAACCTGGCCGACGTGTTGATGGTCGGCAAAGTAGTCAAACGCACGCTCTGGAGGACAGCGCGCCGTGACTTCCGCCGTGACCTCGAGCTGGGACATCAGGAGAAGATATCCCTGACATGCGCTGGGCCGGCGGTCGGGTGACGGTCGAAGACTCGGTTGCCATCTCTCGCACAGTAACGGGCAAGGAGCTTCGCGACCGCTACCTCGTCGACGTCCCCAAGCTGACGCTCGGGCTCACCCGCATGGAAGGCACGTCCATGCGGCTCGGCTCCTTGGAGCTGCTGCGCTTCGGCCGCCCGAAGGTGACACGAGCCCGCGTCGACTGGCCGATCGAAGGCGGCCTGGCGGCGGGTGCGCCGGGTGGCCGCTTCACAATCGCCGCCGCCGGTGGCAACCTGGTGGCGACGCTGGACGGATATCGACCTCGCGTGCCGGTGTGGGTCTATGCGCTCACCCAGCTCCAGGTCCATCATCTGCTCACGCGCCTGCACTTGCTGCGCGTGCGGGGTCGGCAGCCGAGCCCGGGCATTCCGGCCGACCCGGCGAACCGCCTGGCAGCGGGCGCCATCGACGCGGTCGTGTGCGGCACCCTTGCCCTCTTCGCGGGACGAGGCAGAAGGCTGCGCGCGCTCATCGGCATTGGCGCCTGCTATCACATCGCCTGCTGGAGCGTTTCGGGACGCACGCTTGGCGGCGCCGCCATGGGACAGCGAGTGGTGGCCGTCGACGGCTCCAAACCAAGTCCCGGTCAGGCGGCGCTCCGGTTCGTTACCCTGCCGCTGGCGGCCTTTCGCATGCACGCCGTGCACGACGAGATTGCGTGCACCGAGGTCATCACCGGCAGTGGGCTGTAACGGTCGGATGGGGACCAGGCCGAAGGCCCGAAGGCCGGCGTCCCAGGCGGCCGGTGCGAAGGCGCGGGTGGCGCAACGACGACCCCATCTGAAGATGGGTGAGGAGGCGCGCCGGGTCCCGCAACGCACGCATCA
>DASXTG010000011.1:0-9566 GCA_036505515.1 Candidatus Dormiibacterota bacterium
GACCTCAGCGGGAGTGCCGCCGAGCTGCTCTGGGCGGCGACCCTGACCTCCTCGCTGACGGGGAACACGGTCGCCGACTACGTCAATGGCGCCAGCGCGGATTGGTTCCTGCGCAACTGCAACGCCGCCCGCTATGCGGCCGACTGCAACGGCTTCGTGCTCCTGGACGGGACGCGGACTCTGACCGGCTACCTCTACGACCTCGCCGGCAACCAGTCGGGTCCAGGGACGCTGACCTTGACCACCGACTACACGGCGCCCGACGCCCCCGTGCTCGACCTGCCGGCGGCTCAGGACTCCGGCTTCTCGGACAGCGACAACATCACCAACAGCCCGGTGGTCGACCTCAGCGGGAGTGCCGCCGAGCTGCTCTGGGCGGCGACCCTGACCTCCTCGCTGACGGGGAACACGGTGGTCTCCTTCATCAACGGGACGAGCTCGGACTGGGCGCTGCGCAACTGCAACGCGGCTCGTTACGCGGCCGACTGCAACGGCTTCGTGCTCCTGGACGGGACGCGGACCCTGACCGGCTACCTCTACGACCTCGCCGGCAACCAGTCCGGTCCGGGGACGCTCACTCTGACCACCGACTACACGGCGCCCGACGCCCCCGTGCTCGACCTGCCGGCGGCTCAGGACTCCGGCTTCTCGGACAGCGACAACATCACCAACAGCCCGGTGGTCGACCTTAGCGGGAGTGCCGCCGAGCTGCTCTGGGCGGCGACCCTGACCTCCTCGCTGACGGGGAACACGGTCGCCGACTACGTCAATGGCGCCAGCGCGGATTGGTTCCTGCGCAACTGCAACGCGGCTCGTTACGCGGCCGACTGCAACGGCTTCGTGCTCCTGGACGGGACGCGGACTCTGACCGGCTACCTCTACGACCTCGCCGGCAACCAGTCCGGTCCGGGGACGCTGACCTTGACCACCGACTACACGGCTCCGGATGCGCCCGTGCTCGACCTGCCGGCGGGGGAGGACTCGGGGGTCTCCAACAGTGACAACATCACCAACGTCGACGTCTGGCACTTCTTCGCGGCGCCGCCGACGGAGTCGACGGTGACCGCCATCACCGAGCTGGCGCCCAACGGCCGCCTCGACACCTCGAACTGGCCCGGGGATGTCGGCAGCGCCTGCCACTGCTACTACTTCCCGGACACCGGTGGTGGGCTGGGGGCGGACCACCGGCAGGGGCTGTGGAGCTACACCGCGCGCTTCACCGACCTCGCCGGCAACGCTTCGGCGCTCTCCAACCTGCTCGCCATCAGCTTTGACTCCATCGCCCCCGCGGCGCCGGTGCTGGACCTGCCGGCGGGGGAGGACTCGGGGGTCTCCAACAGCGACAACATCACCAACGTCGACGTCTGGCACTTCTTCGCGGCGCCGCCGACGGAGTCGACGGTGACCGCCATCACCGAGCTGGCGCCCAACGGCCGCCTCGACACCTCGAACTGGCCCGGGGACGTCGGCAGCGCCTGCCACTGCTACTACTTCCCGGACACAGGTGGTGGGCTGGGGGCGGACCACCGGCAGGGGCTGTGGAGCTACACCGCGCGCTTCACCGACCTCGCCGGCAACGCTTCGGCGCTCTCCAACCTGCTCGCCATCAGCTTCGACTCCATCGCCCCCGTCAGCTCCGCGGCCATCGCGGGCACCCCTGGTGACAATGGGTGGTGGAAGGCAGGCAGCCCGGTCCAGCTTGCCCTGAGCGCCACAGACAACCTGTCCGGGGTCGCCGCCACCTCCTTCTCCGTCAACGGCGGAGCCGCTCAGAACTACACGGCGCCGGTCACGTTCACCGACGGCGTCTACCACGTGACCTTCTCGTCCAGTGACATCGCCGGCAACGCTGAAGCCTCGCAGACGGTCGACTTCATGGTCGACCAGACGCAGCCTGACGTGACCATCGGCGGCGTGACCGACGGCGCGACCTACTTCCTGAACGGCGCGCCGACGCCGACTTTCACAGCCAGTGACGCGCTGTCGGGGATCGCCACGCAAGTCGCGACTCTGACTCCGCCGTCAACGGCTTCGGGCGCCGGCTTCTACGTCTATCGCGTGACCGTCACAGACAGCGCCGGCAACGTGACCGTCGCTACAGCGACATACCTGGTCACATACAGGTTCACAGGGTTCCTATCCCCGCTCACCCCTGGTGGCACCTACAAGCAGGGCCGGAACCTGCCCGTGAAGTTCATCTTGCTCGACAGCGCCCTTGCGCCGGTTGCAAATGCCCATGGGACGCTTTACGTCGATGGCGTAAGCGTGGGCGACTTCGTCTACATGGGGTTCGGCATCTACCAATTCAACGTGAACACATCGAGCCTGTCGCTCGGCCGCCACACGCTGACCGCGCAGCTCGACGACACGACTACGCACAGCATCGACATCTTCATCCGCAGCTGACGCGAGGCGCCTCGGCCGTCAGTCGTGAATTCGGTACCTGGATGCGGGATTCATCGTGGACAGGAATCCGCGCACCTGTTCGCCAAACGTCCGTGTGTCGATGGGCTTTGAGATGTAGCCGGCGCAGCCCGCCGCCAGTGCCTGCTCGCGATCTCCGCTCATGGCGTGGGCGGTTAGCGCGACGACGGGAATCGCCGCAGTATCGGAAGCGATCTTGAGCATGCGCGTCAGAGCGAGACCGTCAAGTCCCGGCAGCTGGATGTCCATCAGGATGAGGTCTGGCTTGCTGGTGCGAAGAAGCTCTAGCGCCTCCACTGATGAGCCGGCCACCTCGACCCGGTAGCCCTCGCGCTCGAGTACTGACGAGGTCAAGAGCTGGTTGGTGATGTTGTCCTCGACAACGAGGATCAACGCTCCTACGCTCATGCTTCCAGGGTTTCGCTGGTGGGGTGCGTGATGACCTCACGCAGCATGCCCAGCAGATCTGCCGCTCCGGTGGAGCCTCGGCGCAGGATGGTCGAGACCTGGCCGTTCAGCTGTCGCTTGTCTGCGTCGGTCAGGTCCTTGGCGGTGAGGACCATGATCGGGGTCGACCGCGTCGACTGGTCGGAGCGAAGCGCCTCGACCACGTCGAAGCCGGACACCTCCGGCATCATCAGGTCGAGAAGCACCAGATCGGGTTTGCGCGTACGCGCCAGCTCGATCGCCTCAGCGCCGCCACGGGCCGAGATCACCTTGAAACCCGCAGGTTGGAGGACCTCCTCCAGCCAGTCGCGATTGGCCTGTTCGTCGTCGACGATCAGGACGTGCGTGTCGGCGGGGTTCAGGTTTTGCGCGAAGTTGTACTTGCCCAGGCGGCTGATCAGGTCCCTTGCCGCCACCGGCTTCACGAAATAGTCGAGAGCGCCGAGGGCCATGCCGAGCTCGGGATTGTCGACGACACTGATGACGATGACCGGGATCGCGCTCGTCGCCTCATCGTTCTTGAGGCGGGTGAGCACCTCCCATCCATCGAGATCTGGCAGCAGGATGTCGAGAGTGATGGCGGCGGGACGGAGCTGGCGCGCCTTCGCCACGACCTCGGAACCTGAATACACGATCTCGGTACGGAAGCCGGCGCGGTCCAGCTGGCGCGCGAGAAGCTCGGCGGCCGCAGGATCGTCCTCGACGACCATCACCAGCGGGAGGCTCGCGTTCCCGTTGGAGTGTGCGGCCACAGGGGCGCGCTCAGGAGTCCGACGCTCCCGCTCGACGGCATGAAGCGGCATCCGCAGCGTGAAGACGCTCCCCTTGCCAAGCTCGCTCTCGAGCCGGACTTCGCCGCCGTGGAGCATCGCGAAGCGCCGTGTCAGGCTGAGCCCCAGACCGGTTCCTTGCTGCTGACGGCCGACGCCGGAGTCGACTTGCTGGAACTCCTGAAAGATCCGGCCCTGATCCGATGGCGCGATACCAATCCCGGTGTCCGCCACGGAGATCTCGACCGCGCCGTCCAGGCGCTTTGCGCTCACGGTCACGGTGCCGTCTGAGGCGGTGAACTTGATGGCGTTCGAGGCCAGGTTCAGGAGCATCTGCTTGAACTTGGCGGCGTCGGCCTCGATCTCGCCGGCAGCGGTGGCGCCGACCTCGAGCCGGATCTGCTTCCTAGCCGCCAGCGGCTCGACCGTCTTTACCACCTGATCGATGACATCAGCGACTCCGACGGGCTGCAGCCGCAGCTCCATCTGCCCGGCCTCGATCTTGGAGAGGTCGAGGATGTCGTTGATGAGTCCAAGCAGGTGCTTGCCACTGGCATGGATCTGCTCGAGGAATCTCTTTCGCGTTGCCGGCGAATGCTGGTCGGGAGCCGCGTCGATCATCAGCTCCGAGAAGCCGAGGATCGCGTTGAGTGGCGTGCGGAGCTCATGGCTCATGCTCGCCAGGAACACGCTCTTGTGCTTGTTCGCCACATGCAGGCGGACGTTGGCCTCCTGGAGCCGCTCGAGCAGCTGCGCGCGATCGAGCGCGGCGGTGACGGCAGTCATGAATTGCTGCACACGGTTGATCTCGTCGGAGCCAAAGCCGGGGGTGAACGGACCGGCGAGCAACACGAGCCGGCCGGCGCCGCCAAGGCCGCCGATTGGCAGCAGGAGCACGCTGATGTCGGATCCATCGAGCTCGATCCGATTCACGCCGGCGTGTTGCTGTGCGGTGGCGGCCTTAACCGAGCCCGCTTCAACCTCATCGAGGCCGCGAGCAGCAATGATTGCGCCCCCGCCGTCAAAGGCCACGGCCGACACCCCGCCCGCAAGCCGCATGGCCCACTCGAGGGCGCGGTTCGCGAGCGCTGCGCGCTCCTCGCGAATGAGCAGGAGGTCCTGCATGAACGCCCGCAGGCCCTCCTCCTCAGACGCGCGCCATTCGCGGCGAAGCCATGCGGGTGGGGAGAAGCTGACGTAGAGCAGGGGCACGATCACAAGCGCGATCACCTGGATCGTCAGCTGGACGGCGGGAGTGGACGCCGCGGCGCCGGCGGCGACCGCGAAGAGCAGGATTGCGACAAGACCGCCGAAGCCAAGGCTCAGCGAGCGAAGGCGCCACGCCTGCACCGCGGGCAGGCCTCTGGCGGCGAGCCAGAACCGGACGATCGGCTCGATCACCGCTGCCGACCAGATTAGGATCAGCGCGATCACCGCCCAGGTCGCCACGAATCGCGGCACTGTGCCGGCGACGGCGAGGCGCTGGGCCACAAAGTAGATGCCGCTGGCAGCGGCCATTGCCGCGATTGCGACCGCATGCCAGCGGGGGGGAAGGGGGATGAGCGATGCTCGATAGCGAAGCAGCGCGTATCCGGAGCCGACGAAGAGCAGGAGGCTGACCTCGGCCAGCAATGGCGGTCTGAAGCCCAGAAGGACCGGAACGCGGCCCAGCACCGAGACCGAGGAGAGCAGCACGATGGCCAGCGCGAGCCAGCCCAGAGATCTGTCGCGCCTTCTGGCCCACCCGATCGCGGTGGCAACGCCGAGCATGATGAACGCAACCGCGTCGACGTTCTGCATGAGCCCGATGACTTCCTTCATCGGACGTCAGGCGGCGCTCAGCCGCTGGATCGTGGGCAGCTCAGAAACGAAGAGCTCGACGAGCCTGGGGTCCCACTGCCGCCCCGCGCCACCCATGAGGATTTGAATCGCCTCGTCAACCGAGCGGCTTGCGCGATACGGGCGATCGTTGACCAGCGCGTCGTATGCGTCGCAGATCGACACGATCCTCGCCAGGAGAGGTATGTCGTCTCCGCGGAGGCCGTCGGGATAGCCGCGCCCATCGAACCATTCGTGGTGGTGGCGGATGATGGGAATGAGGCCAGAGCCTGAGCGCAGCGGCCGAACGATGTTGGCGCCGATCACCGGATGCGCGCGCATGAGCACCATCTCATCAGCGCTCAGGGGTCCCGGCTTGCGCAGGATGGAGTCGTCGACACCGATCTTGCCGATGTCATGGATCATTCCCCCGCGATACAGGGCGTCGAGGTCATCCTCGGCGAGCCCCATGCGCGAGCCAAGGTGTCGCGCTGATTCGGCGACCCGGTGAGTGTGGCGCTCCGTGTGCGAATCCTTTGCCTCCACCGCGGCGGCGAGCGCGAAGATCACCTGCTCAGCGCTGTCGAGGCGGTCGTACACGGACTTCAACCGCAGCGCCGAGCGGACGCGGGCGACCAGCTCAACGCGCTCGACCGGCTTCGACATGTAGTCGTCCGCGCCTACCTCCAGCGCCTTGACTCGATCGTCCGTGCGGTTCATGGCGGTTATCATCACCACCGGTACGAGGCGCAGAGCCGGATTGGCCTTGATGCGCGCACACACCTGGTACCCATCCATGCCCGGCATCTGGACGTCGAGGAGGACCAGGTCAGGCGATGCCGACTCGATGATCCGCAGCGCGCTCGGGCCGTCCTCGGCCAGCATCACTCTGCACTCCACCTCTGCCAGGCACGCTTCGATCAGCTCTCGATTCGCCTCGCCGTCGTCGACCACCAGCACGGTGGGGATGTAATGCGGGGCGCTGGGGCGCGGGCGTTGAGACGCAACACCTGTCGTCTCCTGCTGCGTCTGGCTCGGCCACGCGGCCGGCGTGAGCGCCTGCACGAACTCGCTCGCGCTGTGGTAACGATCGGAGGGAACCTTGGCCAGGGCCCGGCGCAGGGTCGCTTCCACATGATTCGACAGCTCGCCCGCAAGCTCGGGCGTCGGCGGCATCGCTTTGTTCATGTGAGAAAGGAGGACGGCGGCCGGCGTGTCGGCCTGGAATGGAACCCGGCCGGTCAGCATCTCGTATGCGACCACCGCCAGTGAGTAGAGGTCGGAAGGCGGACCGAACGGCTCACCAGCGGCCTGCTCGGGTGACATGTACTCAGGGGTGCCCATGACCGTGCCGCTGGCCGTGAGCTTCCGGATCGAGTCGGCCATCTTGGCCAGCCCGAAGTCGGCGAGGACCGGGGTGCCGTTCTCGTGGATGAGGATGTTCGAGGGCTTTATGTCCCTGTGCAGGACGCCCAGCGCGTGCGCATGATCGAGCGCGCTCGCGAGAGGTCGCAACAGCGCGACCACGTCCTGAAGCTCCATGCGGTCACGCAGGCGGTCGCCCAGCGTGCCACCGGCGACCAGCTCGAGGACGAGATAGGTGATGCCGTTTTCCTGCCCGAAGTCGAAGACGCTGAGGATGTTCGGGTGCCTCAGCCTTGCCACCGAGCGCGCCTCATCCTGGAAGCGCTGCCTATAGATCTCGTCCTCGGCAAAGAAGTCGGGCAGCACCTTGATCGCGACGAAGCGATCGAGGGCCGGGTGATAGGCCTTGTATACGGTGGCCATGCCCCCGCGCCCGATGCGATCGACGATCCGATAGGGTCCGAGCGCGGCGCCGTTGGCGAGGCTCACGCGTTCTGTCCGGCACGAGCCACGATCACCGCCAGCGGAAAGACCATGGCGAGCCGGCCGAGATCGACGAAGTGCCTCACGATCTCACTCCACCCAAACAAGCGCTGAAGCTGCTCGATGAGCCTGGAGTCGAGGATCGAGATCGACCCGATCACGGCAGGTGCCACGATCAGAAACAAAGCCGCCCCAAGAAGGGCGAGCACTGCAAGTGCCCGCCCTCGCGGAGCGCCCACCACCACGAACTCGTCGACAGTCGCCAGGGCTTGGGGGACCTCGGCGATCAGGCATTGCCGGAGCGGGGTGCTCTGAGTCGGGTGGTGGGCATACATGGGTGGGGATCGCCGTGCAATCTGCGCGACGACAATTTGAAGACTAGGGCGACCACGTTCAGATCGCGTTATCTGATGGTGTTAAATCACCGCCCGATCGGGTCAATTCGCATAGCCGACCGGCTAAAAGAGCTTAGAACCAGCCTTCCTGGGTCGCCTTGCGGGCGAGCTCCGTCCGGTTGCTGACGCCGAGCTTGTCCAGCAGCTGGCCGACATGGAACTTGACGGTGTGCTGGCTGAGGTGCACCTTCTCGGCGATGACCCGGTTCGAGAGTCCCTCTACCACGTAGCCGAGGATCGCCGTCTCCAACCGGCTGAGGTCCGGCGCCGGCATCCTCACCCTGCGGGCGCCTTCTGGACCCGCCTGCTGCAGGCGGCTGTGCATGGATGAGTTGTCGATCGCGATGGCGGCATCGCTGCCGATGGCGTCCAGGAACTCCAGCCACTCCTGGTCGGGCTGCAGCTGGGATCTATGGAAGACTTCGAGGACTCCGGCGAGCTTGCCGCCCGCGATCAGGGGGACGGCGCCGTACGCCTTGAACCCCTCCCGTGCGAACAGCGATCGGCGCCGGAACTGGCTGAAGGCGCCCAGCGCCGTCACCGTCTCGATGCGCTTCCCGAGGAAGGCACGCCCGGGCAGGCCCTCGTCGACGGGAAGCCGATAATCAGGGATCGACGTGGACTGAAATCCGGTGGTCGCCACGGCCTCGAGCATCCCGTCCTTGTCGTCCACCAGCAGTATGTCGGCGGCATCCACGCCAAGCCCGGCTGTCGCCTGGTCGAGGATGACCTGGAGCGTGAGGCGCAGCTCACGGCTGCCCGAGATCGCGAGGCGCACGCTTCGCAGCGCCGTCAGGCGTTCGAGCCGGTGGATGGCGTCGACGTAGAGCTGGGCATTGTCCGCAGCGACGCCGGTGCGGTCCGCAATGTCTTGAACCCACGCGATGTCCCTCTCCGTCAGCGGGTTGGAACCGCGCCTCTCGAACAACCCGAGCGTGCCCACAGTCGATCCGCGTGCGCGCATCGGCACCACGAGCACACCCATGTACCGGACGGGCGAGGAGATCGGAGGACGGTTTCTCTCGACGTATTCGCGAATCTCGTCGCTCAAGGAGCCCATGAAGTCCTCGTAGGGGACGTTCGGGATCAGGAGCGGCTCCCCGCTCTCGATGACCCGCGTCGAGATCGGCGTCGTCATCGATTCCCCGCCCGACAGCTGCAGGCTCTCGACGTACTCGGCGATCTGGGGGTCCGCATCGCTGGCGGCCACGATTCGCACCGTGCGCGGATCCTTGTTCATCAGCGTCGCCACCCAGGTCCCCGACCTCAGCCGGCTCAGCGTTGCGGTCACCGTTTTGAGAATCGCTTCAGGGTCGAGGCGCGCCCCAGCCAGCTGTTCGGTGACCTCCACCACCGCCTGGGCGCCATAGGTCGGCCGAGGGAGCCGGGCATCGGTGATGATCCTGGAGATATCGGTCAGCGTCAGGACGACGTGGCTGACGGCGCCGGTGTCCGTGAGGACCGGCAGCGCATCCACCTGGATCCACGTCTCGGAGCCATCGGGCCGCGTGACCCGCGCGACCACTTCCCGCTCCGGCTGCCGGCTGCGCATCGCGGCCAGCGCGGGGTGCAGGTTGTCGGCGGCCGGCCACCCAGCCGCGTCGGTGAGGAACCACTCTGCCCGTTCCGCCCGGGAACCGATGAGGTCTTCGACGCTGACGCCCAGCAGCGCGGCCGCGGCCGGGTTCGCGCTGGTGACCCGGCCGCCGGCGTCGTAGACGATGAGCGCCCCCGGGAGGTCGTCGAAATCCAGGCGCAAATTCGGCTTCACCGCGGCCACGGCCTCAACCAGGCGATCGGAAAGTGGCTAGTAAAGGGATGGCAGGAAATCCTAGATCACAATAGCCCAGGCTCACGCGAATCC
>DASXTG010000012.1:0-9470 GCA_036505515.1 Candidatus Dormiibacterota bacterium
GTGCTGAAGCTGGTGGCTGAAGGTGAAGACGCGCCTGCCGCGCTAGACGCTCTTACCAGCTGCGTCAGCGGTCTCGTCGAGTAAGCGGGCCTTAGAGCCTTCGCGGCAGGCCGCGAAGTCCAGCTCGCGAATCCACCGGCGAACCTCACCTACACGCGCCGCGGCCACGCTGAGCTCGTCAACGCCGAGCCCGACCAGAACGGCCATCGCCACCGGGTCCGAGGCCGCCTCGCCACAGACGTCAACGGGAATCCCGGCCGCGTGCGCGGCGCGGACGGTTGCGTCGATCAGCCGCAACACCTTTACGTTTGTGACGGGGGCGGAGCGCGATTGCTCGCGGTCCAGCCCGAGAGCGAGCTGGGTGAGGTCGTTGGTGCCGATGCTGAAGAAGTCGACCTCCTTCGCAATTTCAGCAGCGCCGAGCGCAGCCCCTGGCGTCTCGATCATGGCACCCACCTGGGGAGCACGCCTTCCGTCCAGGATTTCGGCGAGCGCGTCCCGCACCGCTCTCACCTGCTCGCCGCTGCTCACCATCGGGATGAGGATCCGGATCTCGACGTCCCTGCCGGCGTCGACGATTGCGGACAGCTGAGTCTTCAAGGTTTCAGGCGCGCTCAGCAGCAGATCGATGCCCCGGTCATTCGTTCCACGCAGAAAAGGCGGCGTCTTGTCTCCGCCAAAGTCGAACAAGCGAACGGTCGCCGGTTGCGCCGCCACTCGCGCGACTATCGGTTCGAGAAGCTCGGTCTGCTGCTTCAGCGAAGGCCACGCCCTGGCGTCGAGAAACGGCAGCTCTGTCCGCAGGAGGCCGATCCCTTCCGCACCTTGCTCAAAACCCTCGATTGCTTCCGCCGTGGTGGCTGCATTTGTGAGCACCGTGACGCGATGCCCGTCCCGGGTCACCGCCGGGTCGTCTCGTGACGCTCGCGCTGCCTCACGCGCCTGCGATCTGAGATTTGCCCTGTCATTCGCACCGGAGACGCGTGCTGCGCTCGGGCAGCGAACGAGCAGGCCTTGGTCGCCGTCCAGCACCACCTCTTCCCCGTTCTTTATATGCAGCACGTCGGGCCCTAGCCCGACGACCATGGGCACTCCAAGCGATCGCGCCACGATGGCTGCATGAGCTGTTACGCCTCCCTCGGCCAGCGCAGCGCCGCTTGCGGCCAGACCGAGGTCGGCGACGTCGGCCGGGCCGAGGTTGGCCGCGATCAAGACGCCGCCGGCAACCAGTTTCGTGCCCAGCGCGTGTGCTGCTGCACGACGCCCAAGACTCCGCACATCGTCCGCGCGCTGGGCGAGCGTCTCATCGTCCAGACCGGCGAGCAAGTCCGCGCTTTCGTCCGCCGCTGTTTTCAGGGCGACAGGCGCTGCCAGGCCGGCCTCAATGACAAGGGCTTCGACACGGGCCACCAGGCCCGGGTCATTCGCCATCAAAACGCCCGTTTCAACGATCTCTGCGTCGCCCCTCCAACCCCGCTTCCGCAGGTCCGAAGCGATCTGCTCGAGCCCCTGGGTCTCGGCTTCGAGCGCCGCACGAGCTCGCTCCAGCTCTTTCCTGCGGCGCTCCGGCGGGACAACCTCATCCGTGACTGGCCCCACACCATCCAGCACGACTGCTTCGCCGGCGACGACTCCGGGGGCGGCGCTGATCCCGCGCAGGATGCGCTCGCTCATCAGGACTCGGCGGTGACCGCCTTCTGGAGAGCGCGAATGATCAGCGCGGTCGACGTCGCGCCCGGGTCCTGGTGTCCGACCGACCTCTCACCGAGGTAGGAAGCGCGGCCCTTTCGCGCCTGGAGTGGAATCGTCGCGCGCATGCCTGCCTCAGCAGCGACGGCGGCTGCCCCCAACGCCGATTCGACTTTATCGCCCGCTGCGACGCGAGCACGCAATGTCTCCACCGCCGGCTCGAGTGCGTCGACCATCGTCTTGTCGCCGAGCGCGGCGGTGCCGAGGTCCTTGACGGAGGCCAGCGCGGCGGCGAGCACCTCGACGAGCTGCGGACCGTCAAAGCTGGGCTGATCGCCAAGCACCCGGCCACCGCTGCGCAGCGCTGAACCCCAGAGCGGCCCGCTCGCACCGCCCACCGTCGACACCAGCGTGCGGCCCGTGAGTATGAGCAGCTTGCCCGGAGGCGAACCGATGTCGGCGTCGAGCGCCTGGACGACGGCCTCGAATCCCCTGACCATGTTGGTGCCGTGGTCTCCGTCGCCGATGGCGGCGTCGAGCTGGACCAGGTGGTCCCGCTCGGCGCGCACCGACGCCTCGATCTGACGCATCCAGGTGCTGATGGTCGTGGCGTCCATTGAAATTTCGACGATCAACGCTATATCAAGCCCCCCAGCGCAGGGCCGGCGTGTGGACGGGGGCGTCCCACAAGTTCGTCAGCTCGTCGTCGAGCTCGAGCAGAGTAAGAGAGGCACCGGCCATCTCGAGCGACGTGATGTAGCTGCCGACCAGGTTGCGGATGGGGTTGAGGCCGGCCTTTCGAAGCCTCGCGTCGACCTCGCCATAAATGAGGTAGAGCTCGAGCAGCGGCGTGCCGCCCATGCCGTTGACGAACGCGAGAACGTTGGCGCCTCGTCTTGCCTTGAGGTCCGAGACAACCGCCTCGACGATGATGTCCACTACTTCGCCGGCCGTTCCAAGTGCAGCGCGACGGCGGCCGGGCTCGCCGTGGATTCCGATGCCAAGCTCGATCTGGCCCTCGGGCAGCTCGAAGATCGCTTTGCCCGAGGCCGGTGGCACGCAAGATGAGAGCGCCACACCAAAGGACCGAGCGCGGTCGTTGACCCGCTTGACGGTGTCGGTCACCTTGGCCAGGTCCGCTCCGCCCTCGGCGGCTGCCCCGGCGATCTTTTCGGCGAGGACCGTCGCGCCCACGCCGCGGCGTCCAGCCGTGTAGAGGGAGTCCTGTACCGCGACGTCGTCGTCGATGACGACCGAAGTCACCTTGATGCCTTCGTCTGCCGCGTCCTCGGCGGCAAGCTTGAAGTTGAGCACGTCGCCCGTGTAGTTCTTGACGATGTGAACAACGCCCGCGCCGCCGTCAACCGCCTTGGTCGCGGCGAGCATCTGCCCCGGCACCGGCGAGGTGAAGACCTCACCCGGGCACGCGGCGTCCAGCATGCCCAGGCCGACGAATCCCCCGTGCAGGGGTTCGTGACCTGAGCCGCCGCCTGAGATGAGGGCCACCTTGCCTTTGCGCGGCGCGTCCTTGCGGACAACGACCTGCGCTGCGGCGTCGTAGCGGATCAGGTCCGGATGAGCCGCGGCCAGGCCGGCGAGCGATTCCTTGACGACCTGCGAAGGCTCGTTGAGAAATTTGCGCATCTGGTTGGTTTCGACTGCCATTGTCATTCTCTCCTCAGGATGTGCGGCCTAGCCGGCCGATGCGTGTGCTTCGTGCGTGACGGCTTCGCGGATCGGCCGCTCGACCAGACGCGGGTTGGCGAGGAAGTCGTAGAGGAATGACGCCGCCGCCGCGCCGACGAGTCCGGGTATCAGGTAGACGGGGATGTATTGCGCCCAGAAGGTGGCGCCGCCGGCGATCGCCTGCACGAGCTCTGGGCCGAATGCGCGTGCCGGGTTGAGGGAGGCGCCTGTCACCGGTCCGAAGATAAGGATGATCCCGACCACCGCGCCACCGATGACGATGCCCGCGAGCTGCTGAGGCGAACGCGAGTCGACGATCCCGAGAATCGCGAACAGCAGCAGCCCGGTGCCGAGCGCCTCGGCAAGCGCCGCCTGGAAGTAGTAGCTGCTCGACGCGTCGGCGGCGAAATGGGTCTGGCCCATTCCGAACGTGACTGCATTCGACCCGAAGACACCCCAGATGGCGAAGGCGCCGAGAATTCCACCGGCGTACTGGGCCGCCCAGTAGACCGGCAGCTCCCGCCACGGAAATCGCTTCGTCGCCGCCAGCGCGAAGGTGACCGCCGGGTTGATGTGGCAGCCGGACACCTTGCCGATCGCGTAGACGAGCGCCGTAATGATGAGACCGAAGGCGAAGCTGATCGCCAGCAGGTCGGCCTCGGTCACCGCCGGGACTGCTTTGCCGGCGAGGGTCAGGGTGGCGATCACCGACCCCGGTCCGACCAGGACCAATGCCGCTGTTCCAAAAAACTCCGCCAGCGCCCGCTGTGGCATCGAGTACATCGCTCTCCGACCCCCTATGTCTGACTTCTGTTCGACAATGCCGAACTGTTGTCAGAAACCGTAGACGGTCCCGGCGCGTTTGTCAACAGGAAAATTGGCGCCTTTCCGCACGTTTGGCGCCAAACACGCGGAATCCGAGCCCGATAACGCACTTTTGGCGCCAAAAGTGCCTTTTCCTGTCGGCTTCGCATGAATCGCAGGCTCGAGATTTGGCGGCCGACTCCATGCCCAAGCCGGCGCGGATGCCCTACGCTTCACGACCGATGTCCAGGCAGCCCATCGCGATCGTCGGCACGATTCGCCGGGGAGGTTCCCCGACGTAGGCGCTCATCGCTGATGTCGCGGAGCCTCCCGGCCACAGAAGGCCCGGAGGTTTTTTTATGCCCAAGCCAAAAGCAGCCAACCACCGACCAGGCGCCCGGAGGCGCGTCGTGGTGTATGACACCACGCTGCGCGACGGCGCCCAGGGCCCTGCGGTGTCTTTCTCCGTCTCGGACAAGCTGCGGATCGCGCGCGCGCTCGACTCATTGGGCTTCGATTACGTGGAGGGTGGATTCCCCGGCTCCAACCCGAAAGACGAGGAGCTCTTCGCAGAGCTCGCCGCCCATCCGCTCAAGCAGGCGCGTCTGGCGGCGTTTGGCGCGACCCGACGCGCAGGCGGCACCTGCGCGGACGACGCAAATCTAGGCGCACTGGCAGCGAGCGGCGCGGGCACATGGACGCTTGTCGGCAAGAGCGACACCTGGCAGGTGAGCACGGTGCTGGGGACGACGCCCAACGAAAACCTCGCCATGGTCCGGGAGTCGGTGGCCTACGGCGTGGGGCTCGGCCGGGAGGTCATCTTCGACGCCGAGCACTTCTTCGACGGATTTGCCAGGGACTCGGAGTACGCGCTAGAGGTCTGCCTCGAGGCAGCGGGGGCCGGCGCGAGCTGGGTCGTGCTGTGCGATACCAACGGCGGCAGCCTTCCGGCCGAGATCCGCAGCGGTGTCGAGGCTGTCAGACGCGGCCTGAAGGAGATCGATCGAGTGGTCGGGGTCGGCATCCACTGCCACAACGACTGCGAGCTTGCCGTCGCCAACACGCTCGAGGGAGTCGCCGCGGGCGCGGACATGGTGCAGGGCACGATCAACGGCTACGGCGAGAGGTGCGGCAACGCCAACCTGGTCTCGGTGGTGGCGAACCTCGTCCTGAAGCTTGGGATCGCCGCGCTGCCCGCACGTGCTGTCGAGCGGTCAACCGACCTCTCGCGAACCGTCGCCGAGATTGCCAACCTCGCCCTCCCGCTGCAGCAGCCGTTCGTGGGTTACGGCGCGTTCGCTCACAAGGGCGGCCAGCATGTGGCGGCGGTCCTGAAGCATGCCGACGCGTACCAGCACATCGACCCCCGCGTCGTCGGCAACGAACCGCACGTCCTCGTCTCAGAGCTATCGGGCCGGGGCAACATCCTCGCCAAGGCGAAAGAGTTCGGGCTGGAGCTCGACCGTGACGATCCCCACACGAGGTGGCTGGTCCAGCATCTCAAGGAGCTGGAGCACCAGGGCTACTCATACGAGGCCGCCGATGCGTCGTTCGAGATGCTCCTGCGACGCATGCAGCCCGACTACCAGGCGCCCTGGAAGGTGGCGGACTTCACCACGCTCGTGCGCAAGAACGGGAGTTCCGTGCACGCGGAGGCGACGGTGAAGGTCGAGGTCGGTGATGCGGTGTATCACACGGCCGCGTCTGGCAATGGTCCGGTGAACGCCCTTGACGCCGCCCTCCGCAAGGCGCTGAGCCCTCGGTTTCCGGGCCTTCGCGGGGTTAGCCTTCACGACTACAAGGTGAGGATCCTCGACGGTGGTGCCGGCACTGCGGCGACCACGCGGGTGCTCGTGGAGTCCGGGAGGGGCTTGAAGAGGTGGACCACGGTCGGTTGCTCGACCAACATCATCGAAGCCTCGCTCGTGGCCCTGCTCGACTCGTTCGAGTACGCAAACCTCACGCGAGCGGCAAAGCCGGCTTGAGAGGCGGCGCACGCTCGCGGGAGGCCGCACGGCGCGCCATTCCCGAACCGCTGCGCCGCGATGTGCGGATGCTGGGCGCAGTTCTCGGGCAGGTCATCGCAGATTACGGCGGCAAGGCACTCCTGAAGGACGTCGAGGCACTGAGGCGATCCGTGATTCTCGCGCGCGAAACCGACGCGCAGGAACGCAAGACCGAAAAATTGGTGGCGTCTTGGTCGATGGATCGCGCGGAAGAGGTGGCGCGCGCATTCACGTGCTACTTCCACCTGGTCAACCTGGCAGAGGAGCACCACCGCGCGCGCGTCCTGCGCGAGCGCGACCGGTCGCCCACGCCTCCTCCTGAATCCCTGGCGGCGACAGTGGCCGCGATGACCAAAAGGCGCGGCCGCCGGCGGGTGATGGAGCTGCTCGGCTGCCTCGAGGTGCACCCTGTCTTCACCGCGCACCCGACCGAGGCGCGGCGGCGGGCCGTGGTCACAGCCATCCGCCGGGTGGGCGACCAGCTCGAGCGGCTGGACGACCCTCGCTGCTCGGGCGGCGAGCGCATCGAGGCGATGCGGCGCCTGACCGAGGAGGTCGACGGGCTGTGGCGCACCGGGCAGCTGCGCACCACTCAGATCCAGCCGCTTGATGAGGCGCGCTCGGTGATGGCGATCTTCGACGAGACGCTCTTTCGCGTCGTGCCGGAGATCTACCGGGGCCTGGATTGGGCGCTTGGACCGCACGATTCCGGGCGGCGGCCTCCGCTGGCCCCGGCGTTTCTGCGCTTCGGCAGCTGGGTGGGCGGCGACCGCGACGGCAACGACTCGGTGACCGCGCAGGTCACCGCGCAAACGATGGCCGTCCAGTCCGAGCACATCCTGCTTGCGCTGGAGGCCGCGACGGCGCGCATCGGCCGCTCGCTCACGGCGGATGCGGTCACGACGCCACCCGATGCCGGGCTTCGACGGCGCCTCGCTGCGCTTCGCGCCGCTGAGCCCGATCGCATGGACGACCTTGAGAAGCGCTCGCCATCGGAGCAGCACCGCCAGTTCGTCCTCCATGTCGCCGACCGCCTGGCCGCGACGCGAACCGGCGACCCAACCCGCTCGTACACCTCATCGAGCCAGTTGCTAGAGGACCTGCGCGCCGCTCAGTCATCGCTCGCGTCCGCGGGTGCGATGCGACTTGCGTACGGCGAGGTGCAGCACCTGATCTGGCAGGTGGAGACCTTCGGCCTGCACCTGGCCGAGCTCGAGGTCCGCCAGCACAGCCTGGTGCACGCGATCGCGCTCGCGGAGCTGCGAGGAAAGCGCGAGCTGTCGGCTCAGACGCGTGAGGTGGTCGAGACGCTGAGGGTGGTCCGCTCGCTGCAGGCGCGCTTCGGTCCAGCTGCCTGCAGGCGCTACGTCGTCAGCTTCACGCGGGATGTCGGCGACCTCGCCGCCGTCTACGAGCTCGCCGATCGGGCGACTGACGGCCGGCCCCCGGTGCTGGACGTCGTCCCGCTTTTCGAGACCGTCGCTGACCTGGAGCGCGCGCCACAGGTGATGGAAGCGATGCTCGAGCTGGCCCCGGTCCGGCGCCGCCTCGCCGATTCAGGCCGCAGCGTCGAGGTGATGCTCGGTTACTCGGATTCGACCAAGGAGGTCGGGCCGCTGTCTGCAACGCTTTCTCTTTACAGGGCCCAGGCCGGACTGGCGGCATGGGCGGCCAGGCGTGGCGTCCGGCTGACTCTCTTCCACGGTCGCGGCGGCGCGCTCGGCAGGGGTGGTGGCCCGGCAAACCGGGCGGTACGGGCCCAGGCGCCGGGATCGGTGGCAGGCCGCTTCAAGGTCACCGAGCAGGGAGAGGTCATATTCGCGCGCTACGGGAATGCCGCGATCGCGCGGCGCCACCTCGAGCAGGTCGCCTCCGCAGTGCTCGAGGCCTCGGTCGCCGCGGCCCCCAAACCAGGCGGGCGTGCGTTCAATCGATTCGAGAGCTTGGCGGCCACCGTCGATGCCAGCGCGCGCGCCGCCTACCGAGGGCTGGTCGAAGCGAAGGGATTCGAGGGGTGGTTCATCCAGGTCAGCCCGATCGAGGAGCTTGGTCGGATGCGCATCGCGTCCCGGCCCGCGCGGAGGCGCGCCGGCACCCGGCTCGAGGACCTGCGCGCGATCCCATGGGTGTTCGCATGGTCGCAGATGCGGCTCAACCTGCCTGGTTGGTATGGACTTGGAAGTGGCCTGGCCGCCGCCCCCATCGATGAGCTGCGGCGCGCGTATGCGTCCTGGCCGCTGTTCAGCGTGCTGCTGGACAACGCGGAGATGAGCCTCGCCAAGACGGATCGCCGCATCGCCGTCCGCTACCTTGCGCTCGGCGACAGACGAGATCTCGCGGAGCGCGTGCTTGAGGAGTACGACCTCACCAAGGATCGTGTGCTGGCCGTGACGGGACACACGCGACTGCTCGAGAAGCACCGGGTCTTGTCCTGGGCGGTCGAGCTTCGGAACCCGTACGTGGACGCCCTGTCGCACCTGCAGCTGCGCGCCCTACGCGCCCTGCGCGCGAAGGGTGCAGGCGTTCAGGAGCGGGCGCGAGCCGAGCGGGTTTTCCTGCTCACGGTGAATGGGGTAGCCGCCGGGCTGCAAAACACCGGGTAATAGCATTACGCCGTCAGTGCATGCACTCGCGGGTTACGCGCCGCTTCCAAACCCGCCGGTGCATGCACTCGTGGAATTCAGAAATCCTTACGTCCGTCGAAATGTGCCGCCGCCTGCGGGCGCGCCAGCTCGTAAAGGGCGATGCGCTGGCCGCCTGGAGTGACGAACGAGCAGCACGGGCCCATCGGTATCTCCAGGGTGTGGCCCTTTTTCCAGCCGCGTTTCTTCAATCCGGCCGTGGCCGCATCCAGGTCATCAACGCGATAGATGAAGATGGGGCGGTCGTCTTCCAGGTGGTCGGTGAGCAGGATGTGCGGCGGGCCTTCACCGAGCTCGATCTTGGCCACCCGGGCGCCCATGCCTTCGACTGCAAAGACCAGGCGGCCGCCCAGGACCTCGGTGAAGTACTTCGCGTCGGCCGCGACGTCCTTGCTGGGCGTGTAGAGGTAGTCGAGCCGGCCGAACACCGCCTTACTGCTTGGCGATGCCGAAGAAGCAGGCGAGATGTTCGCCGTCGCGCATGTGCAGGTACGCGAGACCAAGCCAGAGCCCCGGCGCCACCTCGCGAACCTCGTCCTTGACCTTCCTGATCAGCGGCGGGTTGCCGCTGTGCTCGTAGTCAAGATGAATCGCATCAAAGTCGCCGGCGTGGGAGCGGCCGACCGACGTCTCGAAGTGGAAC
>DASXTG010000013.1:0-22655 GCA_036505515.1 Candidatus Dormiibacterota bacterium
GATCGTGCCGGCACCCACTTCACCCGGCTCCTGGCTGGGGACAAGGTGGGCGTCGAGCTCGCGAGCCGCGATCGATCGCGAGGGCGGATTCGAGAGATTTGGAGATGAAGGTACGGCCGTCGGTCAGGAAGATGTGCCCGAACTGCAAGGTGATCAAGAGGGCTGGAGTGGTGCGCGTGATCTGCTCCAAGAACCCAAAGCACAAGCAGCGGCAGGGATGAGGAGATAGATGGCGAGAATCGCCGGCGTCGACATACCCCCGGCCAAGCGCGTGGGCATCTCGCTCATTTACATCCACGGTATCGGGCGCACGACGGCCGACAAGCTGGTCAAGATGGCCAACCTCAACCCTGAGACGCGGGTCAAGGACCTAAGCGAGGAAGAGGTCGGCCGGCTTCGACAGATCATCGACCGCATGGCCTCCGCGAAGGAGATCCTCATCGAGGGTGACCTCCGCCGCGAGGTGGCGACCAACATCAAGCGCATGACCGAGATCGGCTCGTACCGCGGCGCCCGCCACCGGCGCGGCCTGCCGGTTCGCGGCCAGCGCACGCGCACCAACGCACGCAGCCGCCGCGGGCCCAAGCGCGCCGTGGCCGGCAAGAAGAAGGTCAAGGCCGGCAAGTGATGGCACCTTAGGCGAAGCTAGATAAATGGGAAAGACAAAGAAGGTCGTTCGTACCCGCCGCCGCGAGAGGAAGAACGTGGTCAGTGGCCAGGCGCACATCCAGAGCACGTTCAACAACACCATCATCTCGATCACCGACGTCGACGGGAACGTCATCTCGTGGGGCTCGGCGGGGGCGCAGGGTTTCAAGGGAAGCCGCAAGTCCACGCCATTCGCCGCGCAGATGACCGCTGAGGCGACGGCCAAGAGGGCGCTCGAGCATGGCATGCGCTCGATCGAGGTGTTCGTGCGCGGGCCGGGCGCCGGCCGTGAGGCGGCCATCCGCTCGCTCCAGGCCACCGGCCTGGAGGTCAGCGCCATCACCGATGTGACTCCGATCCCGCACAACGGCTGCCGCCCGCCCAAGCGGCGGAGGGTCTAGTGGCGAACTACAGCGGCCCCGTCTGCCGTTTCTGCCGCCGCGAGGGCGCCAAGCTCTACCTGAAGGGAGAGCGGTGCTACACGCCGAAGTGCGCCATCGAGCGGCGCGCGTTCGCGCCCGGCATGCACGGCCAGGCGCGCAAGCGCAAGACGTCGGACTACGGCCTCCAGCTGCGGGCCAAGCAGAAGGCACGGCGCATCTACGGGCTGCTGGAGAAGCAGTTCCGCAACTACTTCGAGCTGGCCGAGCGGGAACCGGGCGTCACCGGCCTGAACCTGCTTCGCCACCTCGAGCTGCGGCTGGACAACGTTGTCTACCGGCTCGGCCTGGGCGCGTCGCGCAAGCAGGCGCGCCAGCTGGTCGGCCACCGTCACTTCGAGGTCAACGGAAGAACCGTGAACGTGCCGTCGTTCCAGTTGAAGCCGGGCGACGAGCTGAAGGTCAGGCCGGCCAACGGGGTCTTCGACGTGGCGCTCGAGGCATCAAAGGTGCGGCCGGTGCCGTCGTGGCTTGCTTTCAACACCGACGAGAAGTCGGCCAAGATCCTGGCCCGCCCGGACCGCCATGAGATGGAGACGGGCGTGGAAGAGCAGCTGATCGTCGAGTTCTATTCAAGGTAAGGAGAGGTAGGTACCCAAATTGGCGATTGACACGCAGATGACAGTTACGCCCCAGGTTCGCAAGCTCGAGACGAGCGCGAACTACGGCAAGTTCGACATCGAGCCCCTGGACCCGGGCTTCGGGACCACGCTCGGCAACACGCTTCGCCGCGTGCTGCTCTCCTCGCTGTGGGGAGCCGCGGTCACCTCGATCCAGATCGACGGGGTCGCGCACGAGTTCACGGCGATCCCGCACGTCAAGGAAGACGTGACCGAGGTCATCCTGAACCTCAAGAAGCTGTGCCTGAAGAGCTTCACCGAGGACCCGGTGACGCTCCTGCTGGACGTCAAGGGCCCGGCCGAGGTGCGCGCGTCGCACATCCAGGCCTCGTCCGATGTCGAGATCGTCAACCCCGACCTATACCTCTGCACGCTGGCCGCCAAGGGCCACCTCCGGATGGAGCTGAACGTCGAGCGGGGCAAGGGCTACGTCCCGGCCGACCGCAACAAGCGCGAGGGCCAGCCCATCGGGGTGATCCCTATCGACGCCATCTTCAGTCCCGTTGAGAAGGCGAACTTCACGGTCGAGAAGACCCGCGTCGGGCAGTCGACCGACTACGACCGGCTGCTGATCGAGGTGTGGACCGACGGCACGATGTCGCCCGAGGAGGCGGTCAGCCACGCCGCGTCGCTGTTCACGCAGCACCTCGACCTGTTCGTGCGCTTCGGTCAGTCGATCGCGAAGCACGAGGCGGAGCTTCGTGGCGAGAAGAGCGGTCAGAGCAGGCTGATGGACACTCCGATCGAGGAGCTCGACCTTTCGGTGCGGGCGTTCAACTGCCTCAAGGCCAACGAGATCCAGACCGTCGGCCAGCTGCTCCAGAAGCGCGAAGAGGAGCTGCTGGCGCTGCGCAACTTCGGGCGCAAGTCGCTGGACGAGATCAAGGAGAAGCTGGTCGAGAAGGGCTTCATCAAGCCCGAGGAGATGGGCACGGTCCTTCGGGGCTGATCTCTCCATGCGACATCAAAAGAGCGGCCGCCGCTTCAACCGCGACACCGACGCGCGCAAGGCGCTGATGCGCAACCTGTCCACGTCGCTGCTGGAGAGCGGGCGCATAACGACCACCGAGGCGCGCGCGAAGGAGCTGCGGCGCTGGGTGGAGCGGCTGATCACGACCGCGAAGGACCAGGACCTCAGCGCCCGCCGCCGGGTGAGCGAGGAGGTTTCAAAGCCGGAGGTCGTCGAGCGGCTCTTCTCCAACCTGCTGCCCCGCCTGGCGGAGCGGCCGGGAGGCTACACGCGCATCCTGCGCAAGGGTCCGCGCCGCGGCGACTCGGCTCCGATGGTAATCATCGAACTGGTTGATTGATCTTAAAAACTGAATATCAAAGTCGTGCTCGAGTACGACGGCAGCGGCTTTGCCGGCTGGCAGCAGCAGGCCCACGGGCGCACCGTTGAGGCCGAGCTGAAACGCGCTCTGCGTGAGCTGACGGGCAAGGACCACGAGGTCTACGCCGCGGGCCGGACCGACGCCGGCGCCCACGCCGAGGGGCAGGTGGCGAACTTCAAGTTCGAGGGTCGCATCGCGCCGCAGCGCCTGGTGGCCGCGCTCAACGCCCGGCTGCCGGAAGACGTGGCCGTCCTGTCCGCGGAGGCTGTTCCGGATGAGTTTCATGCCCGCTACTCCGCGCGCTGGCGGCGGTACCGCTACCGCTTCCTCGATCGCCTCGCCCGGCCGGCTCTCGACAGAAGCCGCTGCTGGTACGTTCGAGGCCCGCTTGATGTGGACGCGATGTCCCGGGCGGCGAAGGCGCTCGCCGGCAAGCACGATTGGACCAGCTACTGCTCGGCCTCCGAGCCCAAGGATGCCAGGGTGCGCGAGATGCGCTTGGCGAAGGTGTCGCGGCGAGGCGATTTCGTAGAGCTCGAGCTGGTGGCCGAGGGTTTCCTCCGCGGCCTGGCGCGCAGCATCGCGGGTGCGCTGGCGGAGGTGGGCCTGGGCCGGCGGCCACCTGAATGGGTGGGCGAGGTGCTCGTGGCGCGCGACCGGCGCCGGGCGCCGAAAACGGCTCCCGCCGGGGGGCTGACATTGGTGGAAGTGATTTACTAGGGACCCGCGCCGGGCGCACCAGGGAAGAGATGACCAAACAGAAGACGTGGACGGCGAAAGCCGCTGACTTGAAGAGCGAATGGTTTGTGGTCGACGCCACGGACCAGGTCCTGGGCCGCCTGGCGAGCAGCGTGGCCAAGCTCCTGCGCGGCAAGCACAAGCCGACCTTCACGCCGCACCTGAACAGCGGCGATCACGTGGTGGTCATCAACGCCGCCAAGGTGAAGGTGTCAGGCGGCAAGCTCGCCGGTAAGGAATACACGCGCTACACGGGCTACCCGGGTGGACTGCGCAAGCGCTCGCTGCAGCGGGCGCAGGAGATCGACCCGACCTTCCCGGTCACCAACGCCGTCCGCGGGATGCTGCAGCGGAACACGCTTGGCGCCGACATGCTGAAGCGGCTTCGGGTGTACGCAGGCGCCGAGCACGGCCACGCCGCGCAGAAGCCGAAGACCATCACGTTCGATGAGAGAGGGGACATCAAGATTGGCTGACACGTTCAATCGAGGCACCGGACGGCGCAAGAACGCGATCGCGCGGGTGCGCATCCAGCCCGGCGAGGGCCGGATCACCGTCAACGAAAAGGACCCGCTGGCTTACTTGGGGCGGCGCGTCCTCGAGATGGCGGCGCTCGCACCCCTTCGAGTCACCAGCACCCAGCGGAAGTTCGACGTGAGCGTGAAGGTCATCGGCGGCGGCACCAGCGGACAGGCGGGGGCAATCGCCCACGGCATTGCCCGAGCTCTCATCAACTTCGACCCAGATTTTCGTTCCGCGTTGAGGAAGGCCGGGCTCCTGACCCGCGACGCGCGGATGAAGGAGCGCAAGAAATACGGACTGAAGAGAGCGCGCAAGGCTCCCCAGTACACGAAGCGGTAAAGAACGGCTCACGGCGTCTCGATTGGCCCGACTGCCGGAACACACGGGACCTCGGAGGCCTGCCGACACCTCGCGGCATGACTCGCCGAGGAGTGGTGGTCCGCTCGGACAACGTCAGCAGCCTCAACCCGTTCGGGCGCGACGCGATGGCCGCCTATGGGGTGACGACCGTGATCGACCTGCGCACCGAGTCAGAGGTGAAAGCTTCCCCTAGCCCGTTCGCGGGTCACGACCACGGCAATGGGATGCCCGCGTACCTCCACCTGCCGCTCGTCGACGACGCCACCAACCCGATCATCAGCGAAGGGCCGACGATGCCCGACCGGTATGAGTTGATGGTGGAGTGGCGCAAGGCGGCGCTAGGCGCAATTTTCACTGCCGTCGCGTCGGCGGAGGGCGCAGTGGTCGTTCACTGTTTCGCCGGCAAGGATCGAACCGGCCTGGTCGCGGCCATGCTGCTGTCGCTGGCTCACGTCGAGGACGAAGCGATCGGGGACGACTACGCGGAGACCGACACTCAATTGGCAGAGAAATACGAGGAGTGGATCGCGGGCGCTCCGCCGGAGCGCCTGGAAAGGCTGCGCGATGAGATGCGCTGCCCGCCAGAGTGGATGCTCGGCACCCTCGACCATATACGGCGCAAGTGGGGTGGGGTGGAGGCTTACCTGGAGGCAGGCGGGGTCACGCCGTCCGCCATCACGCGCCTGCAGTCGATGCTCGGTGGCTGAGGCGCACGACCGGCTCTTGTTTGTGGTTGCTTGTTCGGGTCAAATCGTGCTCCCCATCATCGGTGGCTCGGCTCCATAGCCGCGGTTGCGAGCGACCGTGATCACGTCGTCGAGCCCTATTTCTCGCAGGCGCTCCCTGAGCCGGATCATATATGTGCGGACCTGGGCGTCGGCCAGGCGTGAGTCTTGCCAGGCCATGGTCGCGAGCTGCTTTGCGGTGAAGGATCGCCGCGGACGCCGGAGCATGAAGCCCAGCAGGTCAGCTTCCCGGCGAGTCAGCTTCACGGTTCGGCCTCTGTAGGAGAGGGAGTAGTTCTTGCGATCAATCGTCACGCCCGCCAGCGTTGCGTGCCGGTCGCGCCAATCTTCCAGGCGAAGCTCGATACAGCCGAGCATCTGTTCGAGTTCCCCTGCCTTCTCGAAGTCGCCATCGAGGCGCGAGACTATGGTTCGGAGGACCGTTCCGAGCTCTTCGTAGATCGCAATCCAGCTTGCCACCTCTGGCAGCGAGACGGTCGCGAGATCCTCGCCCGGCATTGGAGGCAAGACCTGCCGGTGAGTGCGCAAGTCTCTTATACCCAGGCAACTGTAATCGCTCTGGTCCTGGTAACCGCCTATTTTGGCGATCAAAGTTAGTCTCGAGGTTTCGCTCTCATGTGGGTGGAAGGAACGGTTCCGTCTGAAGTGTGGAGCGGCCGGGTCGACCAGTGGTAAGGGGTAGGATGCCCGGCTTTGCGGTGACGGCCAGGGAGCTCAGCATCATCCAGTAGAGGGGCGGCCCGTGGTGGTCGGCGGCGAAGGCCGGGTTCCGGTCACGATTGACGGATGAAGTTTGGAGCCGCCATCTTTCCCACCGACTACGCCATCTCCATGAGCGAGCTTGCGCCGGCCGTCGAGCAGGCCGGTTTCGAGTCGCTGTGGGTCGCCGAGCACTCGCACATCCCGGCCAGCCGTCTGACTCCCTGGCCAGGCGGGGCGGAGCTCCCCAAGCACTACTGGCACACCATGGATCCGTTCGTCGCGCTGACGGCTGCGGCCCTTGCCTCCAAGGAGCTGCGCGTGGCCACCGGCATCTGCCTGGTCACGGAGCGCGACCCCATTCACACCGCCAAGCAGGTGGCGAGCCTCGACCACATCTCCAACGGCCGCGTCATCTTCGGGATCGGAGCCGGCTGGAACCGGGAGGAGATGGCCGACCACGGGACGGAGTTCGCGACCCGCTGGCAGCTCATGCGCGAACGCGTCGAGGCGATGAAGGCGATCTGGACCCACGACAAGGCCGAGTATCACGGCGAGATGGTCGACTTCGGGCCCATCTGGTGCTGGCCGAAACCCGTCCAGAAACCGCATCCGCCCATCATCCTCGGCGGCAGCGGACCGAACATCCTGAAGCGGGTCGTCAGGTACGGCGACGGCTGGATGCCCAATCGGGGCGAGATCCTCGGCCGCCTTGAGGAGCTGCGCGAGCTGGCGCGGGCAGCCGGCCGTCAAGACATTCCCGTGACCGTCTACCCCAAGCCCGCCGCGGCCGACCTCGAGCAGTACGCCGGCGCCGGCATCGAACGCTGCATCTACTACCTGCCACCCGATGGCCGCGACCAGGCACTGCGCAGGCTCGACGAGCTGGCAGAGCTGATCCGGCCTTACCGTCAGGCATAGGCACCGTGCCTCGTCTTAACAGCCACGGTTGGCTTCACGGCCCGGCGCAAAGAAAATCGCGACCGTGAAGACCAAAGAACCCGTCGTCAAGCAGCTCTTCAGGCTCAGCGTCGAGCCGCGCGTTGTCGATCAGCTGGCCAGGCTGTCCGAGCGGCTCCACGAGCCCAAAAGCCGCCTCGCCAACCGCCTGTTCACGGAGGCCGTAATGGGCACCAAGCTGCCAAAGCGCTGAGGCTATTCAGCCGGTCGCGCCGCGTAATCCACGTCAACGGCGTTCCCCGCCGGCGGCTCGCCGTACATGGCTTCGATCTGGTCCTTGTACTTGGACTCGATCACGCGCCGCTTGAGCTTCATCGTCGGCGTCAGCTCCTCCGACTCCGGCGACCACTCGGTGGGCAGGATCGTGAAGCGCTTGAAGCCTTCGACCCGCGACAGGTGGGTGTTGGCGACCGTCAGCGCCCGCCGCACCTCTGCGATCGTCGACGGGTGATCGGCGAGCTCCGCCATGGACGTGGTCTCGATGCCCTGCTTTTTCGCCCACAGCGGCGCCACCTGCGGATCGAGCACGACCAGAACCGAGATGAACTTGCGGCCGTCGCCGATGGCCACCGCCTGGCCGATGATGGGGCTCGACTTGGCGAGCGATTCCAGGTTGGCGGGCGAGATGTTCTTTCCCGCTGAGGTGATGATCAGCTCCTTCTTGCGGTCGACGATGCGGAAGTGGCCGTCGTCGCCGAGCACGGCGATGTCGCCGCTGTGGACCCAGCCTTCCGCGTCGACGGCATCCGCGGTCTTCTCCGGATCGCGGTAGTACCCGACCATCACGTTGCCTCCTCGAACCAGGAGCTCGCCGTCTTCGCCCAGGCGCACCTCGACGCCTGGCAGCGGGATGCCTATCGAGGGGGCTTTGTGGTCTCCGGGCGGAACGGCGGTCGCGGGGCCCGTGAGCTCGCTCATGCCCCAGACCTCATACAACGGCATTCCGAGCGCGGCCCAGAATTCATGGACCTCAGGGCGGGACGGCGCCGTGCTCGTGATCGCCAGGTGGCAGCGGTCGAGACCGACTTTGGACCTCAGCAGGCCGAAGAGGGGCTGCGCCTTCTCGACGACGGCCGCGATCTCAGCCGGGACCGGCTGCCCATCGCGCCGCAACCTGTACGCCTGCTGGGCGGCGGCGATCGCACCGCGAACCATGGCCCGCTTGGCTTCGTCTGGCTCGGCCTCGACACCGGCCTGGATGCCGGACAGCAGCTTTTCCCAGACCCGTGGCACGCCCACGAAAACGGTGGGGCGCGCGGCGAGCAAGTAGGGCAGCAGCTGCGTGGGGTCGGGGCAGAGGAATACGTTGTGGCCGCAGTAGATGCCCCCCCACTGCGAGGTGAAGCGCTCGGCGACGTGCGCCAGGGGTAGATAGCTGACGAGCGTCTCGTCCGTATACGTGAGCCGTCTCTGCGTCGCTTCGAGAGTCCAGACGATGTTGTAGTGCGAATAAGTGACACCCTTTGGCGGCCCGGTCGTGCCTGAGGTATAGATCAGGCTAACGGTGTCCTCGGGTCCAACCGCGCGCCATGAGGCGTCAAATGCGGCGCGATCGCGCTCCAGCATCGCGCGTCCTTTCGCCATCACGTCGTCCCACGCGAGCACGTCGGCCGGTGGCGTGCCGTGCATGAGGATGACATGACGCAGGTTCGGTGTCGCGGGACGGATCTCCAAGAACTTGGCGAGGAACGCCTCATCCTCGACAAAGGCGGTCGTCGCCTCCGAGTGGTTGGCTACGTACTCAATCTGCTCGGGGACCAGGGTGTTGTAGACGCTGATGGCGGCGCCGCCGGCGTGCACGAGCCCGAGGTCCGCGATCATGTGCTCGGGAACGTTGCGGGCCATGATCAGGCCGAACTGCCCGGCGCCAAAGCCGAGGTCTCGCAGCGCGAGCGTCATCGCGCCGACTTCGTCTCTGTACTGGCTCCACGTCAGCGTGTGCCAATCGCCGTTGTCCTTCCAGCGCAGCGCGGGCCTGTCGGCCCACTTCTTGGCTGCGTCCGCAAAGATCGTGCAGATCGTCTTGCTCGAGATGGCGCGGTCGATGGCGGCGCGCTCTTCCAACACGTCCATTTCGTCCCTCCTCGAAAGGCGTCCGGAACCCCAGCCGAGCCTACACTATCCCTAGTCGCCTGATAGTTGGGGGTGAGCCGTTGATCTTCGTGCGGTCGCGCCGGTCGATCGTGACGCTGGCATCCTCGAGCCTCGGCTGCGCCCTCGTGTTCGGCGCCCTCGCCGTCGGCTCCATGCTCCTCCCGGCCGCCTGGGTGGCAGGCATCGCGCTCGGCGCCGGGGCGTTGGGCGCCCTGTTGATCGCGATCCGGGCCGGCCTGCAGCTACGAGCCTGGCCCTCCGGCAAGCTCTGCCTGTTCCGCGACCGCATGCTGGTCATCCAGGGGCGGCACGAGATGAGGGCGCTGTGGGATCTGATGGAGTCGGTGACCCTGTCCGATCCCAACTCGTGGCCCAACGTTCGGGTCACGGACCGGCTGACCATCCAGTTCCGCAACGAGCCGCCGCTGGGGTTCAAGCCGGCGCTGTTCGGCCTCGAGCCGGCCGCTTGCCGGGACCTCATCCTCCGGCTCAGGGACGACCTCAGGCTGCGCTCGAGGCTGCCGGAATTCGACTCGGCGCGCGATCTGGCCATCTCGCCGGTCGTTGCGGGCGACCTGATCAAACCCCGTCTATAGTTCCAACCGTACGCCGTCCCGGCATCATGATCGTCTCAGTGACATCTCTCCTGGGCAGAGACTTCCTTGACGTCGCCGATCTCGATTCCTCCGAGCTCCGCGCGGTGCTCGAGCTTGCGCATGCGATAAAGGCCGGACGCTGGGCGGAGCGGCCCCTCGAGGGGCGCCACATCGCGATGCTGTTCCAGAAGCCGTCCCACCGGACCCGGGTCTCGTTCGAGGTGGGCATCGCCCGGCTCGGTGGGACCACCACCACTCTGACCGAGCAGGACGTTCAGATTGGTGTCCGTGAGACGGTCGCCGACGCCGCCCGCGTCCTCGATCGTTACGTCGATGGGATCGTCGCGCGTTTGCGCTCTCATGAGGACCTGGTCGAGCTGGCTGGCGCTGCGGAAAAGCCCGTCATCAACGCCCTCACCGATCGATCCCACCCATGCCAGATCCTGGCCGACCTCATGACGCTCGAGGAGGTGGGCGGTTCGCTGGCCGGGCAGCACGTCGCATACATAGGTGATGGCAACAACATCGCCACCTCGCTCATCGAGGCCTCGGCGCTCATGGGGTTCCGCCTCACGCTCATTTCTCCGCCGGGCTACGAACCCAAGCCCAACGTGCTCGACCGCGCCAGGAGCCTCAGCTCGGGAGCGGCCACGCTGACAGTGACCAACGACGTCGGAGCGCTCGATGGCGCGAACGCGATCTATACCGACGTCTGGACCTCGATGGGGCAGGAGAGCGAGCGCGCGACACGGCGCAACGACTTCGCCCGCTATCAGGTCAACCAGGCGCTTATGGACGCGGCCAGGGGCGCCGTCTTTCTCCACTGCTTGCCTGCGCATCGTGGCGAGGAGGTGACCGACGAGGTCATCGACGGTCCGCGCTCAATGGTCTTCGACCAGGCCGGCAACAGGCTCTACGCGCAGATGGCGCTCATGGCGGAGCTGTTCGGAGGTGCGCGAACATCGGCATAGGTCTCGATCAGTTCCTCAGCCAGCTCGTGGAGGTGGTGCACCACCTCGGATGGGGCGAGGTCATTGACGTCGCGGTTATGTCGTTCGTGCTGTACCAGCTCCTCCGTTTGCTTCGCGGCACGCAGGGCACGCAGATCCTGGTCGGGCTGATCCTGCTCGCGGTCATCGGCGTCATCGCAACGCAGTTCAATCTGGTGCTCCTCAGCTGGCTCTTCAAGAACGCAGCGTTCTTCATCGTGATCGCGGTGATCGTGATGTTCCAACCTGAGCTTCGCCGGGCGCTGGACCAGCTTGGGCGGCTCGGCCACATCGGCCGGCCGCTCTCGTCTTTCAGCACCCAGCTCTACAGCCAGGCCATCGCGGAGGCGATACGCGCGGCAGAGCGGCTCAGCGCCAAGCGTACCGGCGCCCTCATCGCATTCGAGCGCGAGGTGGGACTCGAGGACTACGCCGCCACCGGCGTGCGCATCAACGGCGAGATCTCGGCCGAGGTTCTGCAGTCGATCTTCTATCCGAACTCACCGCTCCATGACGGGGCTGTGATCGTGCGTGGGAATCAGATCATCGCGGCCGGGTGCCTGCTGCCGCTGCCGGAGGAGAGCAGCGTTCGCGAGCGCCTCGGCACGCGTCATCGAGCGGCCCTCGGGCTGTCGCTCGCATCAGACGCGCTTGTGCTCGTAATCTCGGAAGAGACTGGTGCGATCTCGGTCATCGAGGAAGGCAAGATCACGCGCAATCTCGACGCTGATGGCCTCCGCCGCCGGGTCAGCCTCATAGTTCCCGCGAGCGGGGCCAGGGGGAACGGGCTTCTGGGATTCCTCAACGTCAGGGCGAACGGCGGCAGGCGGATGAACAAGAAATGAGCTGGATCACAGCCGATTGGCGGTTGAAGCTGCTGGCGCTGGGCCTCTCGATATTGATGCTCGGCGCGGTCGCGTTTTCGCAGAACCCGCCCAAGGTCAGGACGATCCAGGGCGTGAGCATCGCCTATTCCGTGCCGGCCGACCTGGTCGTGATCAATCCGCCGTCGAAGACGACGGTGTCGGTCACCGGCCTGGCCGACATCCTCGCGTCGGTCACCGACAGCAGCCTGGTGGCTACGCTCGACCTGACCAAAGCCCAACCGGGCACGAACGTCAGCGTCACCCTGGTCGCGAAGTCACTCGTCCAGGGTGTCACGGTCCAGAACCCAAACGTGCCTGTTGCCCTCAACATCGATCGCCGCGCTTCTATCAAACTCACGGTGACCGCCCGAACACCCCGGGTCACTCCTGGGTGGCAGGTCACCAAGGCCGAGACCCGCTGCCCGGACAATCCCTGCACCGTCACATTCGACGGTCCGGCGAGCTGGGAGACCAACCTCAAGGCCTACGCCGACTTCCTGGACCCGGTCCAGAACAGCACCTACGAAGTTTTGACCCAGCCTGTCGTGCTCTTCCAGAACGGTGCTCCCCTGGACCTGACGCGGCGCACGATTCCAGACGCCGGCCTGGACGTCAGCACCGTGACGATTCACATCGAGGCCAAGACCGGAAGCTCGAGCCGGCAGGTGGTGCTGATCGATTCGGCCCCGTCGCAGGGTCCGAGGCCCGGCTACCGTGTCACCAACGTCGTGGTCGATCCCATCACGGTTGTCATCACCGGCAACGCCGATGTCCTGGTCAAGATCAACACGATCGCCCTGCCACCGCTGGACCTGAGCAGCTACACGTCCGACATCACGTTCAGAGTCACGATCCCGTATCCGAACGGAGCCACCGGGACGGTGGCGGTGGCGCGGGTCACCTACTCGATCTCGCCCAACCCGAACGTCCAACCGACGCCTGGCCAGTAGTGGCTTTCCCTCCCCCGGCACGGGGAGGGTAGGGAGGGGGTGCTGTGGGTTCGGCAGGGGGCGTTCTTGTAACCTGATCCCAGCGCTCGCCGTTCAACCCAGCATTCGTTGAAACAACCCCGGTTAGGAGTTCACCTCATATGTGCGGGATCATCGGCTATACGGGCGACCGCCAGGCGACCCCCATCCTGATGGAGAGCCTGAAGCGCCTCGAGTACCGAGGCTACGACTCGGCCGGCGTGGCTGTGGTCGAGGAGCCGCAGGCCGGCGCCGCGCGGCGCACGAGCGTCACCAAGTCCGAGACCAAGGTCGACGTACTGATCGAGAAGCTCCAGGCCAACATGCCATCGGGCAAGCTGGGCATCGGCCACACGCGATGGGCGACCCACGGCAAGCCGACGTTCGTGAACGCGCACCCGCACACCGACTGCATGAGCCGGATCTACGTCGTCCACAACGGCATCATCGAGAACTTCGCCGCCCTCAAGCGTGAGCTGGAGGCGGCAGGACACGAGTTCACGTCCGACACCGACACCGAGGTCGTGCCGCATCTGATCGAGGCCAACTACCAGGGAGATTTCCTGGCCGCGGTGCGGGCTGCTCTCCGGCGGATCCACGGCGCGTATGCCCTGGCCATGTTCTCGACCGACGATCCCGACCTCCTTGTGGGCGCGCGGCTGAATGCACCGTTGGTGGTGGGTCTCGGTGAGGGCGAGTACTACGTCGCCTCCGACATCACAGCGATCATTCCGTACACCAAGCGAGTGCTGGTCCTAGGTGAGGGTGAGGTTGTCGCAGTGACCCCGCTCGGCGCCCAGGTTTCAACGCTCGACGGCACAACCGTCCACCCCAAGGTCATCCACGTCGACTGGGATGTGAACCAGGCGCAGAAGGGCGGCTATCCGCACTTCATGTTGAAGGAGATCCACGAGTCGTCGGAGGCGGTCGCCAATGCGATGCGCGGCCGGCTCACCGACGACGGCAGCGTGTCATTCCGAGAGTTCGACATCTCAGACAAGGACATGAAGAAGTTCCGCGAGGTGCTGCTGCTGGGAATGGGCACCTCGCTGCACGCGGCCATGGTTGGCGAGTACCTCATCGAGGACTGGGCCGGCATCCCTGCGCGTGCCGAGGACGCGTCAGAGTTCCGTTACCGTAGGCCGACATTCGGGTCCGAGACCCTGGCTGTCGTCATCACCCAGTCGGGCGAAACCGCTGACACCCTGGTCGGTCTCCACCAGGCCAAAGAGCGGGGAGCGCGCACTGTGGCGGTCACCAACGTGGTCGCCAGCTCGGCAGCGCGAGACGCTGACGGTGCGATTTACCTTCACGCCGGCCCGGAGATCGGCGTCGCCTCAACCAAAACGTTTCTCGCCCACCTCACAAGCCTGTGCCTGCTCGCGCTTCGCCTGGCGACGGTCAATGGCCGAGTGTCGCTCGAGCGGCGCCGGGAGCTGACGGCCGCGCTCAAAACGCTGCCCGACCACGTGCAGGAGCTGCTTGGTCGCGAGAAGGAAATCGCGGCCATCGCGGACCGGTACTGCGGATACAAGAACTTCATGTACTCCGGCCGCGGCCTCGGCTACCCGGTCGGGCTCGAGGGCGCCCTCAAGCTGAAGGAGATCTCTTACGTCCACGCCGAGGGCACAACTGGTGGCGAGCTCAAGCATGGGCCTATCGCCCTGCTCGACGAGAATTTCCCAGTCATTGCGATCTGCACCGCGAGCTCGACCAAGGTCAAGATGGTCAGCAACGTCCATGAGATCGTTGCCCGCAACGCGCCGGTGCTCGCGCTCATCACGCGCGGGGACAGCTCGTTAGACGGCGTCGCAACCCATGTTTTCGAGATGCCTGAGGTCGAGGAGGCCGCGGCCGCGATCCTGAACACGGTGATGCTGCAGCTGTTCGCATACCACGTCGCGGTCAAGCTCGGCCAGGATGTGGACCAGCCGCGCAACCTGGCCAAGTCAGTCACGGTCGAATAGCCCAGGTCACCTCCCCACAAGGTGGGGAGGTCGGCTTCGGAAGCGAAGCCGGGTGGGGAGCGAACCCGCGCCCGAAATTGTGCGGAGCACGACAATGAAGTCGTGCAGCGCATCGGGGTGGACGCCGTCTCGGTCAAGCGCATCGCGGTCGCGGTCAGGCGCTCCGGCCCCGGCTTCCTGAACAAGGTCTACACCCCCGCGGAGCTCGCCTACTGCGCGGGTGACGCCCAGCGCCTGGCCGGCCGTTGGGCGGCCAAGGAAGCGGTGATCAAGTGCTTCGACGGCACCGGCATCTGCTTCCCGCGGCGCCGGATCGAGGTCCTTCCGGGCGCTTCCGGCGCGCCCAGGGTCCGCCTCCTGGGTGACGACCGTGGGGCGCGGGTGGAGGTGAGCATCACCCACGACAGCGAGTTCGCGGTGGCCACGTCCCACCTGGAGATGCCAGACGTCGCGGACAGCCTTCTCCCCGCACCGGAGGCCGTCCTGCTGCCGGAACGCCCGCCCCAGGCCCACAAGGGGACCTTCGGCACGGTGGTAGTGCTGGCCGGAAGCCTCGGGTTCACAGGCGCCGCCTACCTGGCGTCGACCGCGGCGGCGCGTACCGGTGCCGGGCTGGTGAGGCTGCTCGTCGCGGACACCATCTATCCGATCCTGGCCGCCAAGTGCACCGAGGTCATGGCGACCCCTGTGCCGGAGGTAGCGCCCGGGGCGGTCGGCCATGCAGCGTACGACTCGGTGCTGCGCCAGATGTCCGCGGCGGAGGCAGGCGTGGTCGGCCCCGGACTGGGCCGCGACACCTCCACCTGGCGGCTCATCCTCGACCTTGCCCTCCACGCCCCCTGCCCGCTGGTGCTCGACGCCGATGCCCTCAACGCCCTGGCCGACGCGGCGCGCAAGAAGACCCGAATCGGCAAGAACCGCGTCCTCACGCCCCATCCAGGCGAGATGGCAAGGCTGCTGGGCAAGACCACCGAGGCCGTCAATGCCGACCGCCCGGGCGCGGCGCGCAAGGCAGCCAAGGACTGGGGGGCTGTGGTCGTCCTCAAGGGGGCGCGAACAGTGGTCGCGCACCCCGACGGGCGCATCAGCGAGGATCCACACGAGGTCCCTGCGCTGGCGAGCGGGGGCACCGGCGACGTGCTCGCGGGCGTGATCGGGGCCCTGATCGCCCAGGGGTCGGACCCGTTCGCGGCCGCGGTCACCGGCGTGTACATCCACGCCGCCGCGGGCCGCCGCATTGCGCAGCGCCTCGGCGACTCAGGTCTCCTCGCGAGCGACCTGCTGCCCGAGATCCCGCTGGTGATGCACGTTCTGCGCCAGGGCGGTCTGTAGTCTGACGATTCTGCGCTGGGCGGACGTCAGCCTCGGGGCGGTGCGCGCCAACGCCGCCCGAATCCTGGCCCATCTCCCGCACGGCACCCGATTGATGGCGGTGGTCAAAGCCAACGGCTACGGCCACGGCGCGGTGTCGGTGGCGAGGGCCGCGCTGCGGGGCGGCGCGACTTGGCTGGCGGTGGCCACGCTCGAAGAGGCACGCGAGCTGCAGGGATTGGTCCACGTTGAGCGGATCCTGGTCATGGGCGGGCTGACTCCCGAACAGGCCGACGCCGCCTCGACGGCCGGCTTCAGCATCACCGTTTCCAACCTGGAGTTCGCAAAGGCGCTCGCCGGCAGCGACGAGGTCGTCCCGGTCCACCTCAAGATCGACACCGGCATGGGACGGTTCGGCGCGCAGCCGTCTGAGGCCGCGGGGCTGGCGAGGTACATCAACGACTCGGCCGCTCTCCGTTTGGCCGGCACATGGACCCACTTCGCGTCGGCTGGTTCGGACGAAGCGATGACGCGGCGTCAGTTCGACCGTTTCGTCGAGGTTGCCAACAGCCTTGGCGTGGAGCCTGGCCTCCGCCACGTGTGCAACTCCGCGGGTGCGCTGAGGTTCCCGGACATGGCGCTGGACATCGTGCGCGCGGGCATTGCGCTGTACGGCTGCGAGTGGCCCGGGACGACTCCGGCGCTGGCGCTGCGCTCGGTCGTGACGCATGTGAAGGACGTGGAGATGGGAGCTACTGTCGGATATGGCGCCACGTGGCGAGCGACTGGACCCACACGAGTCGCCAGCGTCGCCATCGGCTACGCCGACGGCGTGCTCCGAGCTCGCGCCAACCGCGGGCACGTCCTGGTTCGGGGCCGACAGGCGCCCCTGATCGGCATGGTGAGCATGGATGCGATCACGATCGACGTCACCAGCATTCCCGGCGTTGAGATCGGCGACGCCGTGACGCTCATCGGTCAAGACGGAGACGAGAGCATCACCGCCGAGCAAGTGGCCGAATGGTCCGGGACGATCAGCTATGAAGTGCTGACAGCGATCGGCCCCCGCGTCAAGCGGAGATACTCGGAATAGCGGATAGCCGCGCCGGGTTCGAATTGACGCGAGGCAGGTGTATCTAAACTGGCAGTACTGATGGCGGAAAGTCCGGCCCAAACTGCCTTCGCAGAAGAGGCATTGGCACATCTAGACACGTTGTATCGAGGCGCACTGAGATTGACGCGCGACCCTGACCAGGCGCAGGACCTGGTTCAAGAGGCGTACCTCCGCGCACTGCGCTACCAGCACAGCTATCAGCCGGGCACGAACATGAAGGCCTGGCTCTTCGCGATCATGCGCAACCTCTTCTGGGACCGCTTCAAGGGCTCCCGGAAGGAGGACGTGAGCCTGGACGACGTCGGCGAGTTCGTGCTCTACGAAAAGCTTCGCGACGAGGGCGCCAGGCCGGAGGCAGACGTGCTGGACAAGCTGGCCGCCACGGAGGTGGTGGCCGCAGTCGAAAAGCTGCCCCCGCTGCACCGAGAGGTGGTCCTCCTGGTCGATGTCGAAGGCTTCTCGTACAAGGACGCCGCTCAGACCCTGGGCGTTCCCATCGGGACCGTCATGTCACGCCTGCACCGGGCCCGCCAGCAGCTCCAAAAATCCCTCTATGACTATGCCGTCGAATCGGGTATCGTCCACACCGACGGCGCCAAGGAAGTGCCAACGCAATGAACTGCAAGGACTGTTCCGAGAAGCTCGACCGCTACGTGGACCGTGAGCTCAACAGCACCGAGGTTCTGGAGCTGAGCCTCCACCTCGAGAGCTGCCCCGACTGCCAGGACCATTACGAGTTCCAGGCCCACCTGAAGCGGCTGGTCAAGCACTCCTGCGAGTGCGACACCGCTCCTCCCGCCTTCCGGGAAAAGCTTCGCCAGATCCTGACCTGATCGCGCGGCTTCATGCCGCGCGGCTGTACGTCATCACCCCCGACCGCGAACCGGATGCGCTGGTTGACCTCGCCGCCGCAGCCCTACGGGGCGGAGCGGATGTGCTCCAATTTCGCCACAAGCAGCTGGCACGCGGCGAGCTCCTGCAGGTGGCCCTCCGCTTGCGCGAGCTGGCATCGGCCGCCGGCGCGCTCTTCATCGTCAACGACCATCTCGACATCGCGATGATGTCCGGCGCCGACGGCGTGCACCTCGGTCCAGACGACATCACCGTGGCGATGGCTCGACGCGTGGGCGGCGATCGGATCCTGATCGGTGCTTCAGCGTCGACTCTGGACGCGGCAACGGCAGCGAAAGCGGACGGCGCCGATTACATCGGCTGCGGGCCTGCCTTCTCGACACCCATCAAGAAGGAGAAGGCCGTGATCGGTCCGGAAGGCGTGGCGGCTGTGGCCGCCGGCATCCGCGAGCCGGTGTTTGCCATCGGGGGCATCGACGCGTCGAACCTCGCCCGGCTCACCGCCCTCGGACTGCGCCGCGTCTGCGTCATCCGGGCAATTGCGGATGCGCCCGACCCCGAATCGGCCACCCGCCGCCTCCGTACCATGCTCGACGACCGATGAAGCTGGAAGGCCTCGGCGAGAGCGAGCTGCTCCGGAGGATCCTGCCGTACCTGACCACGTCCGGGTACGCGGTCGTTGCGGGCGAGGATGACGCGGCGGTCTGGCCGAGCCTCGACCCGGACTACCCGGAGGACTACGTAGTCGCGAGCTGCGACACCTCGGTCGAGGGAGTCCATTTCGACCTTTCGTGGATGCCCGCGGCCGACGCAGGCCATCGGGCCCTCGCTCTCGCCCTGGGTGACCTCGCGGCCAAAGGCGCCACCCCCAAGTACGCCCTGGTGGCGCTCGCCGCGCCGAGGTCATGGTCTGTGGAGACCGTGACCGGGCTGTATGAAGGGATCCGAAGGCTCGCAGACCGCGTCGACATGGCGATCGCGGGGGGCGACACGACCGCGATCGATGGGCCCGGCGTGCTGACCCTCACCGTTCTCGGTACGACTCCGCTGGTGCCGTTGGCCCGGGCACGCGTCCGCCCGGGGTGGGTAGTGGGAGTGACCGGCGCGCTCGGCGCCGCGGCGGTAGCCCTGCGCGAGCGACGCGTCTATCTGGCGGATCCGAAGTTCCAGGAGGGCGTCCATCTGAACCAGGCGGAGCTGAGCTGCGGAGACATCTCGGATGGACTGGTTCGTGAGCTGGAGAAATATGCCGCTGTGTCGGGCGTCGGATGCGTCATTCGTGCCGCGGACGTGCCGATAGCACCGGGCGCCACGATCGAGGACGCACTGACGAGTGGAGAGGAGGCGGAGCTGGTGTGCGTCGGGCCCGAAGACAAAGTCGTCCATGCGGGCGTAAAACCAATCGGCCTGATGACAACGGATCCATCGGTTCGTGTCATCGGCCCCGACGGCACCGAACTTCGGCTCGAGGTCCATGGCTACGACCACTTTGCGTGAGACGGCCTCGCCAGAGGAGACAGAGGCCCTCGGCGAAGCGCTGGGCCGCCGCATGCGCAAGGGCGACCTCGTCCTCCTCAAAGGCGAGCTGGGCGCAGGCAAGACGACCTTCGTGCGCGGGGTCGCTCGCGGGTGCGGTTCCGACGCGCTGGTTGCAAGCCCAACGTTCCAGCTGGTGCGCGTCTACCCCGGACGTGTGCAGCTCGCGCACGTAGACCTCTATCGGATGGAGTCCGCCGTAGAGCTCCGCGACATGGGCCTCGACGAGCTGCTCGACCAGGGAGCGGTGGTCGTCGAGTGGGGCGATCGCATCGAAGACACCGACGCCGCCCTCGTCTCCATCCAGCACCTCGGCGGCAATCACCGCTCAATCCAGGTGACGCGTGATCTTCGTCATTGACACCTCTTCGGGCCTCACCGGGCTGGCGATCCTCGATCCATCGGGGGTCGTCCACTCCGAGATGTTCCTGCCTGCCCGAAGCCCAGACGTGGTCGATCGCATGCGAGAGATCGGCGCCCACCACCGCCTTACCAGGGTTGCGGTGGCGATCGGGCCCGGCTCCTTCACCGGCCTGCGGGTGGGTGTGTCGTTCGGCCTCGGCCTGGCCATGGGCTTGAAGATCCCGATCGTGCCGCTGCCCACCCTCGACCTGCAGGCCGCCCGCAGCGACCTGCCGGTGACAGCCGTCTCGGAGGCCGGCCGAGGCCGGCTCTACTACCTGGTGCCGGGCGGGCAGCCGGCGCTCGGCGAACCGGGCGAGCTGCCTAAGACCCATTTTCTCGCCGGCATGCTCGGTCCGCGGATGGAGGCGGCGGTCACCGAGGCAGGCCTTCGCTTCCGGCCCGATGAGGAGTTGCGAACGTTCGGTCAGGCGGCCGCGAATTTGCTGGAGTCGGCACGGGAAGTTGCCTATGATCGTCTCAGGTTGGAGTACATGCAGTCGTTCACCGCATCGGGGAAGTCGTGATGGTCCAGCTCCGGCAGCAGCTGGCCCTGGAGCTGATGCGCGAAAGCGACATCGGCACCGTGCAGGAGATCGAGCGCGAGATCTTTGCCACGCCCTGGCCGCGCAACGCCTACTACCGTGAGCTGGCTTCGCGGTCGAGCGCGCACTACGTGGTGCTTCGCCATGAGGGGATGGTCGACCGGCCGGTCGCAAGCTCGACCGAGATGGATCCGACCATAGTCGGTTACGGCGGCATGTGGCGGATGTACGACGAGGCTCACGTGACCACGATCGGCGTCCGCCGTGAGCTCCATCACCAGGGGTATGGCCGGATCGTCTTCGCCGGGCTGGTGCAGGCCGCCTACGACATGGGCGCGAAGTGGGTGACGCTGGAGGTGCGCACCTCCAACGAGAATGCGATGCACATGTATGAAAGCTTCGGCTTCAAGGTCATCGGCCGGCGCAAGGGTTACTACACGGACAACGGCGAGGACGCGATCGTGATGTGGTCCGACTCCATCCACTCGCCACGATTTCGGCGGGCGTACGAGGTGAACCTGGAGCGCATCGAGGCCGAGGTCCGCGGCCTGCGCCGCGAACTGCTGACAAAGGGAGACTGATCCCCTCCCCCGGTACGGGGGAGGGCCAGGGAGGAGGCGCCGTGGGTGCCGCAAACCGTCCGTGCTAACTCTCGGCATTGAAACGTCATGCGACGAGACCTCCGTCGCCGTGGTCGAGGACGGCCGACGCGTGCTGGCCAACGTCATCCACTCGCAGGTCGAGCTGCACAGGGAGTTCGGCGGCGTGGTCCCCGAGCTGGCCGCCCGCGACCACCTCGAGCGCCTCCCGCACCTCCTCGATCTGGCGCTCGACGGCGCGCACGTGCAGCCGGCCGACATCGGACAGATCGCCGTCACCCACGGCCCCGGCCTCGCCGGCTGCCTGCTGGTCGGCGTCGGCGTGGCCGAGGGATTGGGCACGGCCTGGTCCCTACGCGTGACCGGCGTCAACCACCTATGGGGCCACATCTACGCGGCCATGCTCACGCGGCCCGACCTGGAGCCGCCGCTGCTCGGCCTGGTCGTCAGCGGCGCCCATTCGGACCTGGTGCGGATGCCGGCCCACGGCCGTTTCGAGCTCATTGGCCGCACCCGCGACGACGCCGCCGGCGAAGCCTTCGACAAAGCGGCGCGCATGCTCGGCCTCGGCTATCCCGGCGGGCCCGCGCTCGACCGGCTGGCGCGGACTGGCGACGCGAGTCGCCAGCCCCTGCCCAGGCCTTCGCTTCCCGGCCTCGAGTACAGCTTCAGCGGGCTGAAGACGGCCCTCCTCTACCGGCTCCGAGACCTTGGCGACGGCGCCGGCCAACAAGAGCGGGCCGACCTGGCCGCGGCGTTCGAGGTCTCGGTCGTGGAGTCGTTGCTGGAGAAGCTGGACGCAGCGCTCACGAAGCAGCCCAGCCTCGAAGTCGTGGTCTGCGGAGGGGTCGCCGCCAACACCCTGCTGCGGCGAAGGGCGGCGGAGGTGGTCGCCGGCCGGGCTAGGCTCACGATGCCTTCGCTCGAGCTGTGCACGGACAATGCGGCGATGATCGCGGCGGCCGCGCACCACGCGCCGGCTCTGCAAGCCGCCAGGGTCGACCCGTCACTAGGATGGGACTGATGAGCGTCACGGGGTGGGAGATCGTCTACCGGGGCGATCGCCTCAAGGCCGACCTGATCGCGGCCGTCCTGGAGGCGAACGGCATCCGGGTCGAGGTGTTCGGCGACCACGCCTACTCGCCTGCGATCGACTTCACCGAGGCCCGCGTGCTGGTCCCCGACGACCAGGCGCCCGCGGCAGAGGACCTCATCCGCCAGGCGGACGACCACGAGGTCCCCTCCCCCGGTACGGGGGAGAGCTAGGGAGGTGCGAGTCCCCTCCCCCCGGTACGGGGAGGGTCAGGGAGGGGGCGCCGAGGTTTGGCATTCGGCCCCCTCTGGGTAGTAGAATTAGCACTCGTTCCCCCCGAGTGCTAAGCGCTCGGGTCTGGGGAGTGCCAAACAATCTCAATTTCAGCTATGGAGGGGTGCACATGAACCTGAGGCCGCTGGGCGACCGTGTCGTGGTCAAGCCTGTGGAAAGAGAAGAGAAGACGAAGAGCGGGATCGTGCTTCCGGACACCGCCAAGGAGAAGCCCCAGGAGGGCATTGTCCAGGCCGTGGGGACCGGAAGGATCCTGGATAACGGCACCAAGGTGCCGATGGAGCTCAAGGTCGGCGACAAGGTCCTTTACGCGAAGTACGCCGGCAACGAATTCAAGCTCGATGAGATCGAGTACCTGATCGTCTCCGAGAAGGACGTGCTCGCCGTCGTCGGCACAAATGGCAAGGCCGAAGCTCAGCCCGTAG
>DASXTG010000014.1:0-24830 GCA_036505515.1 Candidatus Dormiibacterota bacterium
CGCGAACTCGACGGAGTTCGCGGCCTTCACATCAACTCCGGTGATCGATCTCATGCCCGAGCAGCGCAATATCGACCAGATGGGTGGCTCGATGCGGCTCGGTCTCTACCCGTGCAAGCTGCTCGCCGGCTCCCTGGCCCACAAGGCGTATGGCGAGGAGGTCGTGTACGAGCGCCACCGCCACCGCTTCGAGTTCAACAACGAGTACCGCGAATCGCTCGGTGAAGCGGGCATGGTCTTCAGCGGCGTGTCGCCCAACGGCAGGCTGGTCGAGATCATCGAGCTCGCCGATCACCCGTGGTTCGTCGCCACCCAGTTCCATCCAGAGTTTCGGTCGCGTCCCAACCGCGCGCATCCGCTCTTCCGTGACTTTGTGCGCGCTGCATTCCTGCAGAGCGGCATCGACCAGATGGAGCTCCGTCCCGCGGAGCTGCTCGAAGAGCCTCAGAGCTCTTAGCCGGACCCCCAAACCATGCAGGAACCTTCACGAAGCTCTATCGGCGTGCGTCGCGAGCTCGCGCTTGAGCTGCTCCATGCCACCGAGGCGGCCGCGCTCGCTTCCGCGCGCCTGCTCGGCAGGGGCGACGCTGACCGCGTTCGCGAGGTCGCCGCAGATGCGATGCGCAAGGCGCTGGACGATTCCGGCCTCTCGGAACTTGGCCTGGTTTTCGAGCAGTTCCCTGTCGAGGGCGCCGGTCAGGTCGCCGCGGGCCACCCTAACGCGGTGTCGGTCATCGCGGCCGTCGAGGCCGGCGGATTGGCGACGCTGCCCGCGGTTGGGTATGTGGAGAGGATCGTGGCCGGCCCGGCGGCGCGAGGCGCGGTCGACCTCGACGATCCGATCGCGGACAACCTCAGGCGCATCGCCTTCTCCCGGGACGCGCGCGTCCAGGACCTCACGGTGGCCATCCTCGACCGGCCCAGGCACAAGGACCTGGTCGATGAGGTGGCGGCCGCCGGCGCCCGGATCATCATGCTCGAGGAGGGCGACATCGCGGCGGCAGTGATGGCGTCGATGCCGGGCAGCGGCATCGATGCGGCCGTCGGGGTCGGCGTCCTGGACGCGACCCTGGTGGCGGCGTGCGCCGTGCGCTGCCTCGGCGGGGCCCTCCAGGCCAGGCTCTGGCCGCGGAACGACGAGGAGCGGGCACTGGCTGGAGATGCCGCCTCGCGTGTGTACGGAGTGGCCGACCTGGCGCCGGCCGCCGACGTGGCGGTCGCCATCACGGGCATCACCGGCGGGCCCCTGCTGCCGGCGGTGGCCTTCGGCAGCGGCTACGCGGAGTCGTCCTCCCTTGTGATGTCGAGCCACCACGCCACGATTCGCCGGATCACCACACGCCACCACATCCTGGGCGACGCAAGCTGAGCCTGCAGCCGTGCCGGGATTAGGGATCTCCATCCCCGGGTATCACTTAGTGGGTATCTGAATCGAGATGGAAGACAAGAACCAGCTGCCGCCGCCGATCTACCCGGTGACCTCGGACATTCCCCCGCAGTCCCCGTACCACTACTCGCCCGCGCCTGCCTCGAGGCGCAGCGGCGGCATCCTCGGAGGGCTCATCACCGCGGCGCTCGCGGTCTGGGCGTTCGCCAAGTACGCGCTGCTCTTCGTCGCCAAGGTCCCAGCGCTCACCACCCTGCTCACCGGCCTTGTGTCTGTGGGCGCATATGCGCTGCTTTTTCCATGGCAGGTCGCGCTTGGGTTGGTGGCGATGATCTTCGTTCATGAGATGGGCCATGTGGTTGAGATCCGGCGCCAGGGCATGCAGGCGACAGCGCCGATCTTCATCCCGTTCCTGGGAGCGGCGATCTTTCAGCGCTCGCACGCGCAGAGCGCCATACGGCAGGCGCAGATCGGCATCGCGGGACCCATCGCGGGAACCCTCGCGGCCATCGTCGCGCTGGTTCTGTACGTCGCCACGCACCAGACCCTGTTCCTCTATTGGGCCTATCTCGGCTTCTGGATAAACCTCTTCAACCTGATCCCCTTCGGGATGCTGGATGGCGGCTGGATCACCGCACCGATCTCCAAATGGGTCCAGGTCGCGGGCTTGGTCCTCCTGGGCGTCCTGTTCTTCGCCGGCGTTGTCAATGTCCTGGTTGTGATCGTCGTCGCCCTGGGAATGGGCATGGTCTACCGCCGGTTCCGCGACCGGGCATTCGACGCATACCTGACGTCAGGGCCGGCGTCGGCGCGCTACGCGATCGGGGCCGCGTGGCTGGCTCTGGTCCTTTTCCTCGGGGTCGCCTTCTACCAGACCGAGCTAATGGTTGAGGCACTCGTTCGGTAGACTTTTGCCAGGAGACAACGACTTGAAAGCACAGATTCATCCCACTTTTTATGAGGACGCGGTCGTCACGTGCGCCTGCGGGAACACGTTCACGACCGGGTCGACGCGCAAAGAGCTGAAGACCGAAATCTGCTCTGTTTGCCATCCGTTCTTCACCGGCACACAGAGGATCGTGGACACGGGCGGCCAGGTCGAGCGGTTCCGCAAGCGGGCGGCGAAGACCCGGACCTAGGTATGGAGCCGGGCGCCCGGCCGAGAGATTTGGAGATCCAGGTGGGCCGAGATCCGGTCGGGATCCCCGGGTTCATACCTAAGATGCCGCTCCCGGAGACAGCTCCTACGGAGACGGGAACTCCGCCCAAGAAAGAGCCCTTCTTCTATGGGGGCCAGGCCGTCATCGAAGGCGTGATGATGCGCGGCAAGCGCCACTACGCGGTGGCCGTGCGCGTGCCCAATACCAAGGAAATCCTCGTCGATCGTGGGGAGCTCAAGGCCGCCATCTACGTCAATCCGATCTGGAAGCTGCCATTCGTGCGCGGCCTCGCGCTGATCGGAGAGCAGCTCCACCTCGGCATGAAGGCGCTCATCTGGTCGGCGAACGTGAACGCAGGCAGCCAGGACATCAAGATCGGGAAGCGGGAGATCACCGGCTCGGTCGCCATCGCGGCGGTCTTCGCGCTCACGATCTTCCTGGGCTTGCCCCTCTTGCTGGCGAGCCTCGCGGTGCCGCGCAGCGGAAGCTTCTGGTTCGTGCTCGTCGAAGGCATCATTCGCGTCGGCCTCGTCCTGGGCTACCTGTCGCTCATCGCGCTGCTGCCCGACGTCCGGCGCGTCTTCCAGTACCACGGCGCCGAGCACAAGACCATCAACGCGTACGAATCGGGGTGGCCGCTCGAGGTCCCCTCAGTCCGGCGCGCAAGCCTTCTGCATCCGAGATGCGGAACCGGATTCCTGCTGGTCGTCCTTGTCGTCAGCGTCATCGTGTTCTCGGTCGTTGCGGTCTTCCACCCGAACTGGTTCTGGCTGGTGGCGAGCCGGGTGCTGGCGATCCCGATCATCGCCGGGGCGGGGTTCGAGCTCATCCGTTTCATGGCCCGCAACCGCAGCAATCCAGTCGTCAAGGTCCTGCTGCTGCCGGTGCTCGGGACGCAGAAGTTCACCACCCGCGAGCCGTCCGACGACATGCTCGAGGTTGCGATCGTCGCCTTCAACAGCGCTCGCGAGGGTGAGGAGGACACCGCCGGAGCCGCCGCATGAATGCGCAAGGGGGTCAGGCCCCCCTTGCGGTGAACCCCCCACAATCACATGGAGGGGCCATCGCTGAGTTGATTAGGTGCGGTGGCCCGGCAGAGCCGGGCCACGCGGAGAAGCGGGATTGATCGACCGCCTCGACGCGCTCGCTCGTCGCTATCGCGAGATCGAGGCCGAGATGGGCCGCCCGGAGGTCGCATCTGATCACGCGCAGCTGACCAAGCTGGCGCGCGAGCAGCACGCGATGCGCGAGATCGTCGAGGCCTACGAGGCGTATCGGCGCGCTCGCCGGGAGATGGAGTCCGCGCGCGAGATGCTCAGGCATGAGAAGGACCAGGAGATGCAGGAGTACATGCGCAGCGAGGAGCACCGCGCCGCGACGCAGCTGGCGGAGCTCGAAGAGCGCCTCAAGGTGCTGCTCCTCCCCAAGGACCCCAACGACGAGCGCGACGTCATCGTCGAGATCCAGGGCGCCGAAGGAGGGGAGGAAGCCGCGCTCTTCGCGGCCGACCTGTTCCGGATGTACGGCAAGTGGGCCGAGAAGAAGGGTTGGAAGATAGAGGTGGTAGAGGCCTCGCCCAGCGAGAAGGGCGGCTTCGACAAGATCGTGTTCGAGGTTCACGGCCAGGGCGCCTATTCGCAGCTCAAATACGAGGGCGGCGTACACCGCGTCCAGCGCGTGCCGAAGACCGAGGCGCAGGGCCGCATTCACACGTCGGCGGCAACGGTCGCGGTGATGCCGGAGGCGGACCCGGTCGAGGTCGAGATCAAGCCGGAGGACCTCGAGATCAAGACCTCGACGTCCACCGGACCCGGCGGTCAGAGCGTGAATACGACCTACTCCGCCATCCGCATGACCCACAAGCCGACTGGTTTGGTCGTCAGCATGCAGGACGAGAAGTCGCAGCTGCAGAACAGGGAGAAGGCGCTGCGGGTACTCCGAGCTCGACTTTATGACCTGAAGCTTGCCGAGCAGCAGGCGGCCATCGGCGCGGAGCGGCGTTCAATGGTGGGCACCGGCGGCCGTTCCGAGAAGATCCGCACGTACAACTTCAAAGAGAATCGGGTGACCGACCACCGGATCAAGCTCACCCTACACAGGCTCGATTCGGTGATGAACGGTGACCTCGACGAACTCGTCGCCGCTCTCGTCAACGCCGAGCGTGCGGCGCAGCTGAACGGCGGGAATGCCTCTCCGAATTGACCGTAATCGAGGTCCTCAAGGCAGCTTCGGGGCATCTCCAGAAGCACGGATCAGACTCGGCGCGGCTCGATGCAGAGGTCCTGCTGGCGAGGGCTCTTGGTCTGCGCCGTCTCGATCTCTACCTGCAGTTCGACCGGCCGCTGTCGGACGAAGAGCTAAGCGACTACCGCGACCTGACCAAACGCCGCGCCCGGGGCGAGCCTGTCGCCTACCTTGTCGGGCACAAAGAGTTCATGGCGCTCGACTTCGAGGTGACGGCCGACGTCCTCGTCCCGAACCCGGACACGGAGGTGCTGGTCCAGCGCGCGGTGGCGATCGCCCGTTCCGCGCCAGAGGCACTGAGGGTGGCCGACGTGGGCACCGGCAGCGGCTGCATCGCGATCGCGCTCGCCCACTACGCCCCCTCGGTTGAGGTGTGGGCGGTCGACATCAGCCCGGCCGCGCTCGAGGTGGCAGCGCGGAACGTCAAGCGTCATGGCCTCGAGACGCGCGTGCACCTGGCCTGCGGCGACCTCATCGCGCCTCTGCACGGTGAGTTCGACCTGGTGTGCGCCAACCTGCCGTACCTGGCGCCGGGTGACATCCGCCCTCCAGAGGTCCTCGCCCAGCCGGCCAGCGCGCTCATCGGCGGGGAGGATGGCAGCGAGCTCGTGGTGAGGCTTCTGGAGGCTGCGCCGGCTCGGCTCAAGGCCGGAGGTAGAGTCCTGGCCGAGGTCGATCCAGCGATTCTTCCGACCGTGCTCGAAGTCGCGGATAGGAACTTCGCAGGCAGAGCCGTTCATCGCGACCTTGGCGGCCATGAGCGAGTGCTCGAAGCGTGGTCCTCTATCCCCACGATCTCAGAGCCTTCGGCGTGAGTTCGCGGGGACCCCTCTTAATGAAGCCGACGCGGGCCGGGCTCACCCGCGCCGCACAGCTCATCCGCAGCGGAGGGGTGATCGCGTTTCCTACCGACACGGTCTATGGTCTCGCCGCGGCTGCCGATGACGAGGTGGCTCGTAGACGCATCTACCACATCAAGGGCCGGCCGGTGGGGTTGCCGCTGATCCTCATGGTCGCGGCGCCCTCACAGCTGGAGGGTTGGGTGCACGTCGACTCGCGCGCCGAGGGCCTTATGCGGCACTGGTGGCCGGGGCCTCTGACGCTCATCCTGCACGCGAAAGGCGGCGGCACCCAGGGCGTGCGCATTCCCAAGCACGCGGTTGCCCTGGACCTGCTTCGCGCCACCGGTCCCCTGATGACCACCAGCGCCAACCTGCACGGCCAAGATCCGGCCATGACGCCGGGCGAAGCGGGGGCGCTGGCCGGCGTCGTGGCCGTACTTGACGGTGGAGTCGCTCCCGGCGGCACCGCGTCCACCGTGCTCGACCTCACTGGCCCGGAGCCGCACGTGCTGCGCGAGGGTGCAATCTCCACCCCTCAGCTGCTGGGCCCGCCTCCGCCTCACGCCGGCTGAGCGATATAGCATTCGGGCATGGCCGCGCCCATAGTCACGATGTCGTTTCGCGCCCTCGACCGCGAGGACCCGGACATCGCCAACCTGATCCGAAAGGAGTATCGCCGCCAATCCGAGACGCTCGAGCTGATCGCTTCCGAGAACCTCACCAGCCCCGCCATCCTCGAGGCGCTCGGCACCCTCCTGACCAACAAGTACGCGGAGGGATACCCGGGGCGGAGGTACTACGGCGGCACCGGTGAGGTGATCGACAAGATCGAGACCCTGGCGGTCGACCGTGCGACGAAGCTCTTCGGCGCCGAGTACGTCAACGTGCAGCCGCACTCGGGGACGCAAGCCAACATGGCCGTCTACATGGCTGTCTGCAAGCTCGGCGACAAAGTGATGGGCATGGACCTGTCGGCCGGCGGCCACCTGTCGCACGGCAGCCCCGCGAACTTCAGCGGCAAGTTCTACGAGATCCACTCCTACGGAGTCACCCGCGACACGGAGCTCATCGACTACGACGCAATGCAGAAGCTGGCCCGAGAGGTGCGGCCAAAGATGATCATCGGCGGCTTCTCAGCCTATCCACGGATCGTCGACTGGGCTCGCATGCGTTCGATCGCTGACGATGTCGGCGCCACGTTCGTCGTCGACATGGCTCACGTGGCCGGACTGGTCGCCGGCGGCCAGTACCCATCGCCCATCCCGCACGCGGCCATCGTCACGACGACGACGCAGAAGACGCTTCGAGGCGCGTGGGGAGCAATCATTCTCTGCCGAAGCGAGCATCAGAAGGCGATCGATTCCGCCGTTTTCCCTGGCGTCCAGGGCGGGCCCCTGATGCATGCGATCGCCGCCAAGGCGGTGTGCTTCGGGGAAGCCCTGAAGCCGGAGTTCAAGGTCTACGCGAAGCAGGTGGTGGTGAATGCGAAGGCGCTCGCCGCTCGATTGATGGAGCGCGGTCTGCGGCTCGTGAGCGGCGGTACCGACAACCACTTGATGCTGGTCGACCTCCGCCCGCAGAAGCGGACGGGCAAGCAGGTGCAGGACATCGCCGACACGGTCGGCATCACGCTCAACCGGAACTCCATTCCGTACGACGAGGCGTCGAAGTTCAACCCGAGCGGTGTCCGTGTCGGTACTCCACTGGTGACCACTCGGGGCATGCGCGAGGCCGAGATGATCGTCATCGCCGACTGCCTTGCCGACCTCATCGAGCGCATCGACGACGCGGCGGTCCTGGACTCGGTTCACGAGCGAGCGCTCGACCTCTGCAAGCGGTTCCCACTCCCGTACGCCTTCGACTGATGCGCCGCTAGCCTTGGCCGACTTCTTCAGCGTCGAGTTCCTGGCCACGCTGCGCGACCACCTGCTCCCAGGCCTGTGGCCGCTGCTGGTCGCATTCGCCGTCTGCGCTCTGGTAGCGCCGTTGATGATCCGGCTGTCGAGGTGGAGCGGAGTGATGGCGATGCCAAGCGAGCGCCACCCCCACACCAAGCCGACACCCCTGCTCGGCGGGGTCGCCCTGTTCATGGGTTTCGCGGTGGCGGTCGTGATCTTCGTTCCGCAGAGCCAGATGACGATAGGCGTGCTCGTGGTCTCCGGCCTGGCCGCGCTGTTATTGATCGCGGACGATCGATGGCCGGTGCGACCCGCTGTCAAGTTTGGTTTGCAGCTGCTGGTGGCGCTGGTTGCCGTCTTCGTTTTCGGATTTGTGATCACCTTTGTCGGCCTGCCGAGTCTGGGCGGCGAGCGGCCGATAGTGCAGCTGATGTGGCTCGGCATCCCGATCAGCCTGTTCTGGCTGCTTGGCATGCAGAACACCGTCAACTTCCTCGATGGCGCTGACGGGCTGGCGGCGGGAGTGGTCTTCATCGTTGCGCTGACGCTGCTTATCGCCGCCGCCGGCCAGAACCAGATCGACGTGGTTCAGCTCGCCGGTGCGCTCGCAGGCACGTGTGCGGGCTTCCTGCTGTTCAACTTTCACCCGGCGCGCATCTTCATGGGCGATTCCGGCGCACACTTCCTTGGCGCCGCGCTCGGCGTGATCTCAATCCTCGGCGTGGCCAAGGTCGCCGTGGCCTTCGCTCTCGCTGCTCCCATCCTCGCCCTGGCCCTGCCGATCGCTGACACCGCGTGGGCGATCGTGCGCAGGCGGTTCACCAGGGCGTCGGTGCCCGACCTTCTGCACATTCATCACCGCCTGCAGGCGTTTGGGCTCAACCAGCGTCAGACCTGCTACGTCTACTACGCCGCCACCGCCGGCTTTGGGACGGTCGGGCTCCTCTTGTTCGGCCATCGCCGCATCCTCGCTGTCGTTCTGGTCATGGGTCTGGCCCTCGCCTCCACGATCGCCGCCGACCGGCTGCAGAAGGCGGGCTTGCGCATCCACGCGCCTTTCCTGCGCCGCCTTCTGGCTGAACCAAGTTCCCGGTAGGATTGACCTGGGCATGGCGCCCCCCTCGAGATCTGGCCCAACGGGGTCCGACATGGCCGGAATCGGGATCTACCTGGCGGCTTGCGTTCTGCTGCCGCTGCTTGGGGGCGTCGGGCTCGACAGCGTGTTCCATTCGTCGCCCGTGTTCGTGCTGATCGGGTTGTTCGTGGGCCTGGTTGCCGGTGGGGTCGCCATCTGGTTGAAGGTGAGGGAGTTCACACGGTGAAGGTAGGCGCCATGCTGCGGGAGACGGTGGCTGCTTCGGCCGTCCTCGCCGCCCTCGTTGCGATCGCCGGATCGCTTGCGGGTCACGCCACACCGAGCCTTGGGATCGGCCTTGGCTTGCTGCTCGGCTCAGGCAACGGTTACCTGATCGCCGCGCTGGTCGAGCGCCGGGCGCCGTTCGTGGCCGCGAGCATCCTCCGCATGGCGATCTTGAGCTCGCTGGCTCTGGTGACCGCGCTGATCCTGGGGAGCTCGGCCTGGTCCGTGCTGCTTGGCGTCGGCATCGCGCAGATGGTCATGGTCGCTGCGGGCGTTCGCCAGGGCCTGCGGGCATGATCCATTCGCAAGAGACCCCCGGCACCCACCCGACCATAGACCTGGGCTGCGGGACGCTCTGCACGATCAACTACGACAGCGTCATCTCGAGCTTTATCGCGGTGATCGTCACCCTCGGCATCGCCTTCTGGCTGCGTTCGCAGCTGCGCGAGGGCGAGCCGGGACGGGTGCAGGCGATCTTCGAGTGGGGTTATGACCAGCTGCGGGGGCTGATCAAGGCGAACGTCTCCGAAGAAGCCACGTTCATCATCCCCCTGGCGATGACACTGTTCCTCTACATCCTCGTCGCCAACTGGATCGAGATCTTTCCGTTGGCCTTCATCCCCAACGAGCTCCTGCACGGGGCCAACGCAGACCTGAACCAGACCCTGGCCATGGCCGTGATCGTGATCGCGGTGGTGCAGTGGTACAGCGTGCGGGTCTTGGGCTGGCGGGGCTACTTCCGGCGCTTCACCAAGCCCTTCGAGCTCCCGCTCCTGGCTCGCATCGGCTTTACTCCATTCAACATCCTCGAGGAGATCGTGAAGCCGGCGACGTTGTCGCTTCGTCTCTTCGGCAACATATTCGCGGGCGCGGTGATGATCGGCCTCATCGCCGGTCTTGGACTCTTGAGCCTCCCTGCGGTGGGCACAGTCCCGGGAGTGGTCATCGGCTCGGTTCTGCTCGCCGTGTGGAAAGCGTTCGACGTCATCTTCATCGGCTTCATCCAGGCGTTCATCTTCATGCTGCTGACGGTCATCTATTTCGGCGCGGCCCGCGAGGGCCTCGAACATCAACACAACTAGGAGGCGTTTGATGACGGATCACGGAATCACGCTAGCCGGCGCCCTGGTCGGATTCGGCCTCGCGATCGGGCTCGGCGCCATTGGTGCGGCGTTCGGCGATGGCCTCGCCGGCAACGCTTTCATCAGCGGCGTCGCGCGACAGCCCGAGGCCCAGGGCAGGATGATCCCCTGGCTCTTCACGATCGTCGGCCTTGTCGAGGCGATGTACTTCATCAACCTCGCGTTCGGATTTGTGTTCCTGGGCCAGGTCGCCCCGAAGTAATGCATTTCCTGGAGGGCCGAGCCGGCGTCATCGAGATCAACGGGACGGCGATCGTCGAGCTGATCACGTTCCTGGCCATGATGGCGATCCTCGCGCGCTGGGTTTACCCCGAGGTCGTGCGGCTGGCCGAGGCCCGCCAACGCGCCATCGCCGAGCAGCTGAAGGAGGCTGAGCAGGCGCGCGCCGAGTCGGAGGCGAAGCTCAAAGAAGCCGAGGCGAAGTTGACCGACGCGCGCAAGACCGGGCAGAGCGTCATCGACGCCGCGAACAAGTCTGGAGAGCAGCTCCGGCAGGAGCTGAAGCAAAAGGCTGAAGACGAGGCGAAGCGCACCCTCGAATCCGCTCGAAAGGAGATCGAGGCCGAACGGGAGCGGGCGATCCGATCGGTGCGGGACGAGGTGGCGGGCCTCGTCGTCGCCGCCACCGAGAAGGTGATCGGCGAGACCCTGGACATGACCAGGCACAAGCAGCTGATCGACAAGGCGATCCAGGAGGTTGCGAGTGGCGACGGCAGTAGGTAGACGTTATGCGAGAGCGGCCTTTGAGCTCGCATCGGAGGAGGGGCGCGTCGAGGAGTGGAGGGGCCGGCTCGAAGCCCTGCGCGCGCTGGTGTCCGACCCGAAGCTCGCAGCCGTCCTCACAAATCCGACCATCGCGGCCAGCCGCCGCATGGAGCTGCTCTCCGCAGCTGAATCGGTCCTCGATCAGCAGGCAACCAACCTTGCGCGGCTGCTCATCGAATCCAGCCACGTCGAGGACGTGGGGGCGATCCTGGAGGAGTTCGATCGGCTCTCCGATGAGGCAGCGGGCCGCGTGCGGGCTCTGGTCACCACCGCGGTGGAGCTGTCCACGGTGGATAAGGAGAGCCTCGCTTCCAGGCTGTCGCAAAAGATGGGCGAGGACGTACGGGTCGAATCGGTGGTCGATCCCCGCATCCTCGGCGGTCTCAAGCTCCAGTACGGCGATCACCTGATCGACGCCACCGTCGCCACCCGACTGCATCAGCTGCGCCGCCGCCTGGCGGAGGCCACGTAGGAGTAATTAAGAGTGGGCATCAGCACCAAAGAGATCTCCGAGGTCATCAAGGAACGGCTGAAGGACTTCGACGCCAGCCTGGTGGCGACTGACGTGGGAAGGATCGTGGCCACCGGCGACGGCATCGCGCAGATCTACGGGCTTCAGGACGCAATGGCGGGCGAGCTGCTCGAGTTCCCGCACGACACGTACGGTCTGGCTCTGAACCTGGAGGAGGACCAGGTGCGGGCGGTGATCCTCGGAGAGTTCGGGCACCTGCACGAGGGTGACGAGGTGCGGACCACCGGCCGGCTGCTCGAGGTGCCCGTCGGTGAGGAGCTCATCGGACGTGTCGTCAATCCCCTCGGCCAGCCCATCGACGGCAAGGGGCCGGTCAAGACCAGCAAGACGATGCCCATCGAGAAGATCGCGCCAGGGGTGATCACGCGCAAGCGCGTCGACAGTCCGGTTCAGACCGGGATCAAGGCCATCGACACCATGATCCCCATCGGTCGCGGGCAGCGCGAGCTCATCATCGGCGACCGGTTCACGGGCAAGACCACCGTGCTGCTGGACACGATCATCAACCAGAAGGGCCAGGACCTCATCTGCGTGTACGTCGCGATCGGCCAGAACGCGGCATCCATCGCTCGCGTCGCGAACACGCTGGAGGAAAACGGCGCGATGGCGTACACGATCATCGTCGCCGCCACCGCGTCCGAGCCCGCCTCTCTCAACTTCATCGCGCCATACGCGGGCTGCGCGATGGGCGAGTACTTCATGGAGAAAGGCAAGGAGGCGCTCTGCTGCTACGACGACCTGACCAAGCAGGCCTGGGCCTATCGCGAGCTGTCGCTGACGCTGCGCCGTCCGCCAGGCCGTGAGGCGTACCCCGGCGACGTGTTCTACCTGCACTCCCGACTGCTCGAGCGCGCTGCCAAGATGTCAGCCGCCCGTGGCGGCGGCTCGCTGACTGCGCTCCCGGTTATCGAGACCCAGGCCAACGACGTATCCGCTTTCATCCCCACCAACGTGATCTCGATCACTGACGGTCAGATCTACCTGCAGGCCGACCTCTTCAACGCCGGCCAGCGGCCGGCGCTGAACGTGGGCATCAGCGTTTCCCGTGTTGGTGGCGATGCGCAGACGAAGGCGATGCGGCAGGTTGCCGGCCAGCTCCGGCTCGATCTCGCCCAGTACCGCGAGCTCGCCGCGTTTGCGCAGTTCGCCTCCGACCTCGATACCGCCACCCGCAACCAGCTCGAACGCGGCGCGCGCCTCACCGAGCTCCTGAAGCAGGACAAGTACCAGCCCGTGCCGCTGGGTGAGCAGGTGGCGGCGATCTACGCGGGTACCCAGGGCCATCTCGACAAGGTGCCGACGGCCCGTGTCAGGGAGTGGGAGGCAGGGTTCCTGCGCTTCCTGAAGAGCGAGCGGCCGGGTGTCCTCCAGGAGATCGAGGAGAAGAAAGCGCTCGACGATGGGTTGTTCGAGCGGTTGAAGGCGGCGATCTCGACCTTCAACCATCAGTTCGGCGTGGAGGGTTACAGCGACGTGCCAGACCCGGCGCCGAAAGCCGAGGCGGCGAAGGAAGAGCCGAAAGCTGAAGCCAAGCCAAAAGCTCCGTCGAGGAAGAAATCTAAGTGAGGACCCCCACCCGGACGCGCGCTACGCGCGAGTCCGACCTCCCCATGAATGGGGAGGTGAATTAATGATGGTCCCCACCCGGCCCTTCGGGCCGACCTCCCCATGAATGGGGAGGTGAATTAATGCCCGCGTATCGCGACATCGTCCGTCGAATCGACAGCATCCGAAACACGCAGAAGATCACCAAGGCGATGCAGGTGGTCGCCGCCACCCGCCTGCGCAAGGCGCAGCAGGCTGTGCAGGCCACGCGGCCGTATGCCGAGAAGATGCTCGAGGTGCTGCAGACCGCCGGTGAGCGCGCGACCGAGTACAAGCACCCGTTCCTGGTCCGGCGCGAGGGGAAGCGGGCGGTGATGATCCTGGTCACCACCGACAAGGGCCTGTGCGGCGCACTCAACGTCAACAACATCCGCGCCGGCACGCGGTACATGACCGAGCATTTCCCGGAGTCGCAGCACTACGTGACGCTGGGCCGAAAGGGGCGCGATTTCCTCCTGCGCTTCCGGCGGCGGGTGATCGCGGACGCGAGCGGCCTGCCCGACCGGCCGAGCATCGGCGGCATTCTCGCCGGGGTCGCCGTGGCCCTCGACGAGTACGAGAAGGGCAACGTCGATGCTGTGCTCCTGTGCTACGCGAAGTGGATCTCGACCCTCCGGCAGGAGCCGGTGGTGCGCACGCTGATCCCGGCTGAGATCCCCCAGCGTGAGAAGGAAGCCGGACCGCGGGCGGACTACATCTACGAGCCAGATCCGGAATCGGTGCTCGACGCGCTGCTGCCGCGATACGTGGAGACCCAGGTGTACCAGGCAGTGCTCGAGAACAAGGCCAGCGAATACAGCGCGAAGATGATCGCGATGCAGAACGCCACCAACGCGGCAGGCGACCTGATCCTGGCTCTGACCCTCTACGCGAACAAGGTCCGGCAGGCAGGGATCACCACCGAGCTCATGGAGATCGTCAGTGGCGCTGAAGCGATGCGGGCATCGAGCTAACTCATGGGAGCGAGGGACATGGCTGACACCAAGAACAAGACGCGCGACGGGCGTGTGACCCAGGTCATCGGGGCCGTCGTCGACGTCACGTTTCCGCCGGGCGAGCAGCCAGAGCTTTTCGAGGCGCTCGAGGTCAAGACGAAGGACGGCCGCAGCGTCGTCCTCGAGGTCGAAGGAGCGATCGGCGACAACGTCGTGCGCTGCATCGCGATGGACGCGACGGACGGCTTTCGGCGCGGCGACACCGTGGTCGCATCTGGAGGGCCGATCTCAGTGCCGGTCGGCGTCGAGACTCTCGGCCGCCTCTTCAACGTGATCGGCGCGCCCATCGACGACGAACCTGCGCCCGAGGGCGTAACGCGCTGGCCCATCCACCGCAAGGCGCCGCCGGTGTCGGAGCAGCAGGCGAAGGTCGAGATCCTCGAGACGGGGATCAAGGTCATCGACCTCATCTGCACGTTTGCCAAAGGCTCCAAGATCGGCCTCTTCGGCGGCGCCGGCACGGGCAAGACGGTCATCGTGCAGGAGCTGATCCGCAACATCGCGTACCACCACAAGGGCCGATCTGTTTTCGCCGGCGTGGGGGAGAGGACCCGCGAGGGCAACGACATGTACCGCGAGATGGAGGACGCGGGCGTTCTGCCTCAGACCGCGCTCGTCTTCGGGCAGATGAACGAACCGCCAGGTGCGCGGGCCCGCGTGGGTCTGACGGGTCTGACCATGGCCGAGTACTTTCGAGACGAGGAGGGAGCGGACGTCCTCCTCTTCGTCGACAACATCTTTCGCTATCTGCTCGCCGGCTCTGAGGTGTCGGCGCTGCTCGGACGCATGCCGTCGGCCGTCGGTTACCAGCCGACGCTGGCGACCGAGATGGGCGAGCTCCAGGAAAGGATCACCTCGACCAGCAAGGGGTCGATCACGTCCGTGCAGGCCGTCTATGTGCCCGCGGACGACTACACGGACCCCGCCATCCAGACCGTTTTCGCTCACCTGGGCGCGACGGTCCGGCTCGAGCGCTCTTTGGTCGAGATCGGCATCTACCCGGCCATCGATCCGCTCGGTTCGTCGAGCCGGTTCGTCGAGCCGTCGGTGGTGGGCCAGGAGCACTACGACGCAGCCCAGGGCGTGAAGAAGACCATGCAGCGCTACAAGGACCTGCAGGACATCATCGCCATCCTCGGCATGGAGGAGCTGTCGGAAGACGACAAGCAGGCCGTGTCTCGCGCCCGCAAGATCCAGCGCTTCCTTTCCCAACCGTTCAGCGTTGCGCAGCGATTCACGGGACGAGAGGGCAAGTACGTGAAGATCGCCGACACGGTGCGTGGCTTCACCGAGATCCTCGAGGGCAAGCACGACGACCTGCCCGAGCAGGCTTTCTACATGGTCGGCACGATCGAAGAAGCGCGAGAGCAGGGCGAGGCGATGAAGAAGAAGGGATGACGGGCTCGAAATGAAGTACCCGCTGCGCGTGGTCAGCGTCGAGCGAAGCCTGTTCGAAGGCGAGGTCGAGTTCATGATCGCCAACGGGGCCGATGGAGAGCTCGGCGTCCTCGCACGCCACGCGCCGCTGATGACGGTGCTCAAGCCCGGTCCTCTGCGCATCCAGGAGACGTATGGCGGGACAGAGGAGCTGCTGTTCGTCGGGGGCGGTTTCCTCGAGGTCCTGCCTGACCGCGTCACGGTGCTAGCTGACGTCGCCGAGCACGCGGAGGAGATCTCCGTCGCGGCCGCCGAGGAGGCGCGCAAACGCGCGCAGGAGAAGCTGGCCGGCACGCTCAGCACCGCGGAGGAGACCGAGTTCCAGCAGGCGCTGGCGATGGCCGAGGCGCGCTTGCGCCTGGCTCGAATGCGCAGAAGCTAGCCCGGCCACCGGGTCGGGGCGGTACCGTAGCCCCTGATGAAGCCGGGCCCGCACGGTCGCGATGTCGCGTTTCGGATCAGCGGCGGCTCGCAGCTCGCCGGTGAAATCTGCATCGCGGGATCCAAGAACGCGGCCCTGCCGGAGATGGCAGCGGCCCTCCTCACGACCGAGCCGCTGCGGCTGGAAAACGTGCCCAGGGTCACCGACACAGCGCTCATGGCGCAGATCCTCACCAGACTCGGCGGGCGTTCCGAAGGGGAGGGCTCAGTCACCCTGCGGATGGCCCACGCCCGCGACGCCGGTGTCCCGGACGACCTCGGAGGACGCATGCGCGCAACGATCGTCCTCCTCGGCGCGCTGCTCGGCCGCTTCGGACAGGCGCGTGTCCCGCGCCCAGGCGGTGACGACATCGGAGCCCGGCGCGTCGACCAGCATCTGCGCGGGCTGCGCCAGATGGGTGCGCGGATCCAGGAGACGGGGAGCGAGATCATCGCCGAGACCGATCGGCTGCACGGCGCGCGCATCGTTTTCGACCTGCCCACGGTCACGGGGACGGAGAACATCCTGCTGGCCGCGGTGCTGGCCGAAGGCCGCACCGAGATCTTCAATGCGGCGCGCGAGCCGCACGTCCAGGACCTCTGCCGTCTGCTTGGAAAGATGGGCGCGCGGATCGAGGGCGTCGGCACTGAGCGACTGGTGGTGGAGGGCGTGCGTGAGCTCGGCGGCGCCGAGCACACGGTGATCCCCGACTACCTCGAGGCGGGCACTTATGCGATCGCCGTGGCGGCCACGGGCGGGGAGCTGCGGCTTGAGTGCAGCCGGCCCGAAGACCTGAGCATGGTGCTGCTCAAGCTCGAGCTTGCCGGTGCGCATGTCGAGTCCGGAGACGGGTGGTTCAAGGTGGGCCGCAGGCCCCGCAACCGGATCCAGCCCATCGACATGTCCACGTGGACGTTCCCGGGCTTTCCGACCGATCTTCAGGCGCAGTACATGGCGCTCATGACGCAGGCCGACGGCGAGACCGTCATCTCCGAGTACGTTCACGAGAATCGCTTCCAGCACGTCACGCAGCTCGCGAAAATGGGGGCTGGGATCACTGTCGAAGGGCGTCTCCACGCGGTGGTACACGGCCCGTGCCGGCTGCGCGGCACCGAGGTCAGCATCCCCGACATCCGATCCGGGGCGGCGCTGGTCATCGCCGCCCTCTGTGCTGAGGGCGAGAGCATGCTTCGGAACGCCTGGCATGTCGACCGCGGGTACGAGGACATGGCAGGCAAGCTCGCCTCGGTCGGCGCCCGGATCGAGAGCGTCGCGCTGGACTCCGAGCATGGGGGCCACGGTCGCACGTACGAGTGACGGGGCTCCATGTCGCGGTCGACGGAGTCGGCCTGGCGCGGCCGCGGGCGGGAGTCGGCGTCTACACGTCCGAGATCCTTCGCGCGATGGCCGTCGACCGGCCTGACTGCCGGCTGACGGTTTTCACGCCCGGCGACCCTTCCGAGCCTGGTCCACCCACGATCAGCTATCGAGAGCTGCCGACGACCCGCTTCTTCGGCCGACACGTGCAGTGGCCCGCGCTGTTGCGGCAGCTCAGGCCGGACGCATTCTTCGGGCCTGTGGGCGCGCTCCCATTGCGGGATGTCGGTTGTCCAACTGTGATCACGGTCCACGACCTCGCCATCTACCGCAATTCGGCCTGGTTCCCGCGTTTTCAGCCACTCAGCACCCGCTGGGTCGTTCCCCGTTCGCTGGCCCGGGCCGACATGCTGATCGCCGTCTCCGCGCACACAGCGCGTGACCTGGAGGACCTGTTCGACGTCCCGCGCTCACACGTCGAGGTCATCCCCAACGGCGTCGCTTCGAGGTTCCGGCCGATGAGCGGCCAGGACCTTGCGCAGGCGCGCGCGCGCCTGAAGCTGCCCGAACGGTACGTCCTCTTCGTCGGCACCATCGAGCCCCGGAAGAACCTGCCCACGCTGCTCGAGGCGTGGGCGATGCTGCGCGACCGCCCGGACCTGGTGATCGTCGGCGGCTGGGGCTGGAGATACGAGCCCATCCGGGAGCGCATCAGCCGCCTGGGCCCGGGCGTCCACCATCTCGACGCCCTGGACCCAGCCGACCTGCCGGCGGTCTACAACCTGGCCCGAGTCCTGGCGCACCCGGCCTGGTACGAGGGGTTTGGCCTGCCGCCTCTGGAGGCGATGGCATGCGGCACGCCGGTCGTGGTTTCGGACCGGGCCAGCCTGCCCGACCTGGTCGGCAATGCGGGCGTTGTGGTGGCGGCGGACGATCCCGACGCCTGGCGCAGCGCTCTGGAGAAGCTGCTCGGGGATTCGTCGAGAGCGGCGGACATGCGACGCCGCGGCCTCCTGCGCGCAGCTGAGTTCAGCTGGGCGCGCTCGGCCGCCCAGACCTGGCGCGTGGTCGACCACGTCGTCAGGCGAGCACCTCTTTGATCACTGAAACCACGCCCTGTGCGGAGCGATCCCACGTGAAGCCGCTCGCGCGATCTCGTCCAGCGCGGGCGAGCGCGGCCCGCAGTTTGCCGTCGCCGATTGCAGACTCGAGCGCGCGTGCGAGCTGCTCGGGATCGCTGGGGTTGTCGACATAGAGCACCGCGTCGCCTCCGACTTCTGGCAGTGAGGAGGCTCGCGCAGCGACGACGATCGCACCGCGCGACATTGCCTCCAGCACGGGAAGACCGAATCCCTCATACAGGCTGGGGACCACCACGGCGCGCGCGCGACGGTAGAGCAGCTCCAGCGTGGGCCTGTCTACGACACCGAGGACGCGGCAGCGCGGCGAAGCGCGCAGCCTGGCCGCCAGCTGCGCGTCACGCTCGGGGCCGGCGACCACGAGGGTCATGCCGTCCAGCCTCTCGACCGCGCTGAGCGCAGCGCCCTGATTCTTGCGGGCCTCGATCCGGCCGACCTGAAGCACGAATTCGCCGGGGAGCCCGAGCTGCGCCAGTCGCGATTCCGGCGCCACTTCGCCCGCCGCCTTCTCGCCGCCGCCGAGCGGCACCACACGCACGCGATGCCTTCCGACCCCGTAGAGGTCCACCAGGTCCTGCTTGGTGGATTCAGATACGGCGATCAGGAGCGGGCAGCGAGCGGCGGCCCATCGGGTTGTGGCCTGGAGGTATGTCCGCTCCGCGAACGAGTACGCCTCCGGATGCCGCTCGAAGGCGAGGTCGTGCACGACCGTCAGGGCCTTCCCCGGCCACGCGAAGGGAACCACATGCGACGGCACGAATAGAAGGTCGGGACGTACGCGGCCAAGCGCCAGCGGCAGGCGCACCTGTGACCACATGCGGTTCATGGGCAGGACCGTGACGTCCACGCCCAGCCCGGCACGGGCGCGCGACGCGAAGAAAAGCCATCGCAGCTCAGGCGCCGCTGACGGCAACCTTCGGCCCACCTCGCGCGCGTAGGCCTCGGTTCCCGTAACGATTTCACGCGTGGCGGGGTTGATATCCACTGCGATGGTCGCCGTCACAGGCTGCTGCTCGAACCGTTCCGCATGACCCTTAAGCTATCGCCCGTGCACGCAGCTCTGCGCCGCGGCGCCGCCCCAATGACGCTGCTCATCGCCTGCTTTCTGGTCGCGCAAACCGACGATTCAATCCTTCAGGGGCAACCGCTGGAGCAGGCGACTCAGCTCCAGGCTCCGTTCGCCATGGGAGTGGGCGGCGGTACCAAACTCACTGCACCGGACCGGCGAGTGATTCCGCTCGGTCGTCGCAGCATCAGCGTCCCCATTCTCATGTACCACTACATCCGGACACCACCGTCGAGGCTGAGAGATCCGATCGGCTACAACCTGTCGGTCAGCCCCGGCGATTTCGATGCGCAGATGGACTGGCTTGCAGTCAACGGTTATCACGCGGTCGATTTCAATGACCTACGCGCTTACTTCGAGAATCGACGGCCGTTGCCCAGCAGGCCGGTCGTCATCACGCTGGACGATGGCTATCAAGATCTCTTCTCGGCGGCGCTTCCATTCCTGGAGTTGTACGGCTTCAAGGCGGTCGCATACGTCGTCAGCGGTTTTGTCGGCCGGCCGGGGTACTTGACGGCGGCCGAGGTCAAGGACCTCGATCGCAGCGGCTTCGAGATCGCTTCCCATACGGTTGACCACGCCGACCTCGCGCGGGCGTCGCTGCCCTGGGTCATGTACCAGCTGGTGGCTTCGAAAGCGTCGCTGCAGGATCTTGTGGATCATCCGGTGGTCGACTTCGCATACCCGTCCGGAAAATTCGATGCACAGGTTGTGTCCGCCGTTCGCCTTGCGGGTTATGACACGGCGGTCACCACGATTCCGGGGACCTATCACAGCCGCGCCGACCGCTACACGTGGACGCGGGTGAGGGTCGCCGGTGGAGAGGCGCTCAGCCAGTTCATCCGCAATCTCGGTCCAGTCGAACCGACGGTTGAGTCACCCGCGTTCGACATCGCCATTGGATCGCCCTAGGCTTCAATTGCAGGCGCGAGTGCTCGGCGTGCGGGTGGACTGCATCGACATGGCAGCCGCGATGGCACGGATCGAGGCGCTGGTTGACGCGGGCGGCAATCACGTTGTGGCCACCGTGAACCCCGAGTTCGTGATGAGGGCGCGCCAGGATCGTGAGTTCGCGCGGGTCCTCGAATCCGCCGATCTGTGCCTGGCCGACGGCATCGGCGTGGTCTGGGCCGCGCGCCGCCAGGGCTGCACCCTTGATGGACCTGTCACCGGAGTCGACCTCATTCCCCCCTTGGCCGCCCTCTGTGCCCGCCGCCATTTCGCGCTTTTTCTCCTCGGGGCGGCCCCCGGAGTTGCGGACGACCTCGCTGGGCGGCTGCGCTCCGATCACCCTGGCCTGGAGGTCGCCGCGTACGCGGGTTCGCCGGCGGCGGCCTCCGATGCCCAGACGCTTCGACTGATCGAGGCCGCCCGGCCGAAGGTTCTCCTGGTTGCCTACGGCGCGCCGAATCAGGAGCTCTGGATCGACCGGCTGAAGGAACGCCTGGACGTGGCGGTTTCAATCGGCGTCGGCGGCGCGTTCGACTACCTGACCGGGCGCATCCCGCGCGCCCCGATGTGGATGCGCAGGGCGGGAATAGAGTGGGTGTTCAGGCTGGGGCGGCAGCCGTGGCGGGTCCGTCGCATGGCGGTCCTCCCGGCATTCGCAGTGCAAGTATTGCGATCCCGACCGTAACCGCCTACATATGATTGGGCGCCGTGGCCGGCGATCCAGCGCATCCAGAGCTCAGCGTTGTGATCCCCTGCTACAACGAGGAGCAGCGCCTGCCACGCACCATCGAACAGATCGAACGCTTTCTCGGCGGTCGCGCTGAGTCGTACGAGCTGATCCTGGTCGACGACGGCTCCACAGACGGCACGCGTCAGGTCATGGATGCGGCCGCCGAGAGGAACCCGGCGGTCCACATCGAGGCGCTGGCTCGCAACCGGGGCAAAGGCCGAGCGCTGGCCGAGGGCGTTGCGGTTGCTCGCGGCGAGAAGGTGCTCATCACCGACGCCGACCTTTCGACGCCGATCGAGGAGCTCAACAAGCTCGAGGCTGGCCTCGCGAAAGGCGCCGGAGTCGCGATCGCGTCGCGGGCGGTAAAGGGTTCTCGCGTCGAGGTCTCGCAGCCGATCTACCGCGTGTTGATGGGCAAGATCTTCAACCTGATCGTACAGGCCGTCCTGCTGCCGGGGATCTGGGACACCCAGTGCGGGTTCAAGCTGTTTCGCGCCGACGTCGCCCGCGACGCGTTCGCCGGCCTCACCACCGACGGCTTTGGCTTCGACCCCGAGGTCCTCTACCGCGCGAAACGCCGCGGCGTGGCCATCGCCGAGGTGGCGGTCGTGTGGCGGAACTCCGCGCCGACCAAGGTCAGCGCAATCCGCAGCTCCCTGGACATGCTTCGCCACGTCGTCAGGCTCAGGATCAGGTCCGGCAGCAGTTGAGCGAGGCTGTTCTGGTCGTGCTGCCTACGTTCAACGAGCGCCCAAATCTTGAGCGCGTGGTGGGCGGCGTCCGCAAGCTAGGTCATGACGTGCTCGTCGTAGACGACGCTTCCCCCGACGGCACGGGCCAGCTTGCCGACCAGCTGGCCGCCGCCGATGGGGGCGTGCGCGTCCTGCACCGGCCGAGGAAGCTGGGCCTGGGCAGCGCCTATGAGGATGCCTTTCGGATGGGACTGCACGAGGACGTACGGCTCTTCGTGGAGATGGACGCAGACGGATCACACCTCGCGTCTGATCTCAACGCGATCATCGAAGCGGCCCAGAGCAGCGGCGGGCTTGCGATAGGTTCGCGCTACATTCCCGGCGGCAAGGTCGTGGGCTGGCCGCTGCACCGTTTCCTGCTGTCCTGGGCCGCCAACGTTTACTGCAGGGTGCTGCTGTGGATGCCCACCCATGACTGCACGTCGGGCTTTCGCTGCTACACCCGCGACCTGCTCACGCACATCGGGCTCGACCAGGTCGTGTCAGAGGGGTATTCGTTTCAGATCGAGATGGTGCACCGAGCGCGCCGGCGAGGCTACGCCGTCGTCGAGGTGCCGATCCGCTTCGAAGACCGAGTAGCTGGTGCCTCCAAGGTGTCGCAGGGAGAGGTGCGGCGAGCGTTGTGGACCGTGCTGCGCTTGAGCCTGGAGCGATGGAAGCGGTAGGGCCTGTACCGACCGCCCGGGAAGAAGCCGGCGCAGGGCGGCTGGGGGAATGGCGGCTGCCGCTGCTGACCGGCCTGGTGCTCGCGGTGGTGACTGCGGTGCCATACCTGTACGCGTACGCGGTCCAGCCGCACGACCAGGTGTTCATGGGCTTCTTCTACCTGGGCGACGACGCCAACACCTACCTGGCCAAGATGCGCCAGGGCTGGGAGGGGGCGTGGGGTTGGCAGAACCGCTACACGACCGAGTCCAGCCCGACCGCCTACCTCTTCATGTTCTGGATCCTGCTCGGCCACCTGGCGGCTCTGCTGCACCTACCCCTGATCCTGGCCTTCCACCTGGCGAGGGTCGCCGCCGCGTTCGCGCTCATGGCGGCGGCCTGGCTCTTCATCACGCACTTCATCGAGGATCGTTCGGCCCGTCGCTTCGCGTTCCTCTTCGTCGCGGTCGGGCTCGGGATGGGCTACGTGATCCAGCTGCTCGGCCATCCAGTGGTGTTCGGGAACCGCACGGACACGCTCGACTGGCGCATGCCGGAGCTCACCGCCTTCTACTCGGTGCTGGCCCTCCCGCATTTCGCCTGGTCCGGCGTCTTCGCTGGCATCGGGGCGGCGCTCACCTTGAAAGCGATCCAGCGTGGGAGCCTGCTGCTGGGGCTTCTCGCCGGCGTCGCGTGGCTCGGCCAGGCTTCCATCCATCCCCAGATGCCGATCCTCATGGGAGGCGCGACAGCTTTGGCTCTGCTGCTGCGCCCGGCCCCGAAGCGAGGTTGGGCTGCGGCCGCACTGGCTTTCGCGATCCCGGCGCCCTACGTCCTTTACTGCTACTTCGCCTTCATCGGCAACCCGGAGGTGCAGCGCTGGACCTTCCACTCCAAGAATGCGCTGCCGCCCGAGAGCGTGAGCCTGTTCTTTGCGATCGCGCCCCAGCTGCTGCTCGCCCTGACAGGAATCCCAGGAGCCATCCGCCGCCGCCGTCGCGAGGACCTCTTCCTGATCGCCTGGCTGGTGCTGCTGGCAGTCATCCTCTACCTGCCGAACCCTGCCGGTGACCTGCGGCGCCGCTTCCTCGATGGCCTTTACCTACCGCTGGCGGTCCTCGGCGCGCGCGGTCTCTACGAAGCCATCCTGCCTCGACTGCACAGCCGGCGGGCCCACGCGCTGATCCCGTTCTCCTACGTCTCGTTCGCGGCGATAGGAAGCGCTTTCCTGATCTTGGCGCCACTGGGGGTCGCCACCCAGCCGCAGTACTCCGTCAGCCGTGCCGAGTTCGACGGCCTGAACTGGCTCGGCAGCCAACCGGCGGGACGAGTCCTCTGCATGCCGGGCGTCGGCCTGTTCGTCCCTGCCTACAGCGCCGACATCGTGTACGTCGGTCACTACGACGAGACCTTCGACTACTACACCAAGACGCAGCAGGCGCTGGACCTGCTGACCGGAAAGGCGGATCTGCTGGATTTCGTGCACGTCGAGCACATCCGGTATGTGATCTGGACGGCCGACCTGCCGGCGCCTCCCCCGGACATGCTTGGACCGCCCGCCTATGACTCGCCCAACTTCAAGATCTATCGCGTCTACTAAGACGTAGGACCGGCCCGGACGTAGATGACGGCCACCGAGTCCTCGTAGACGAGCTTCCAGCCCGGCTGCGTGGCGAGCACGTTGGCGAGCGCCTCGCCTTTGTTGTATACGATGTAGTCGACCCGGTAGCGGTCGAGGACCTCCCTCCAGTCGGACCGGAGCGTCTGCACGTCCTGGTACTGGTTGAGGAGGTCGTCACCCATGAGGGCTGCCTCACCGAAGATGAAAACCTGGCGGTTTGGCGCCCCAGAAAAGCGGTAGACGAGATAGCCACCCCACCCGTACTGGTTGTACATCCTGGTGCCGACCTCCGGGTGTGAGGCCAGCCAGTCCGCGGCCCCGACCGGATATGTCGAGGCGTCGAGGCTCCGCTGTTTTGTGGGATTGACATGGAGGGTGATGACGGCGATGGCGCCCAGCGTCACCGCGAGCAGCACGACGGCGGTGATGGCTGCAAACACCGGATGGCTCGGCAGCGTGGGCTGCCAGCCGCGCTTGGCCGCCAGCTCTCGCCAGTAGTCCGAGTAGCAGTTGATCATCACAGGCGTCGCCGTCGCCACGAACAGGACCACGTTGCGGACTGACTGGAGGGCCAGGGCCAGGCCCACGGCGGCAAGCAGGAACTCATAGAGCGTCGGCCGGCGCAAGGCGAAGCCGGCGATGAGCAAGAACACCATCGCCTCGAACCCGCGCAGGTACGGCTGGTGGAAGTCGGGCGAGAACCACTCCACTATCAGCCGCTCCTGGGCCATGCTGGTCACCGTCTGGAAGGGATAGAGGTAGAGGTTGAAACCGTGCGGCGTGGCGAGGACCGCGACCGCGGAGGCGGCGGTGATGATCGC
>DASXTG010000015.1:0-5006 GCA_036505515.1 Candidatus Dormiibacterota bacterium
CGCATCGTCGACAATGTTGTTTCCGAGCTTGGCCAGCTCAGCGCGCAGAAACTTGCCCGGCGTTCTTATCAGACGCGGCCGATGAAGCGAGCTCAGGCCAACGGTCAGAGAGGACAGACCTTACAATTTTGAGCTGAACGCACTTAAGCAGATTGACGCGTGACCGGCAGATTGACTGCCAAGCCGGCGGACTTTGGCGGATTGTAGAGAACAGAATCGACACCGCCAGCCTCTTTTTGAATACAGAATGGACTCTGGCGGACTTCTACGAACACTCGTAGGGCGCCCTTGAAAACCGTTATGGGTGCAAGCCCATCCAGGGTTCAAATCCCTGCCCCTCCGCCAAACGTCTTCTGGTGGCTCAGACTGCGATTCCGCACTTTTGGCGCCAAACGCTCGTTATTCGACAGCGGATTGTGCCTGTTGCGCGTGTCCGCCCTGCGCAATCGCCACCCAGCCGGGTTGCGGCCGCGTGACCCGGCCGGCTTTGACCAGGCCGTCGACGGTCCCGGCGGGGACCGGCCAGCTGAACCAGCTCCGGATGTTGGACTCCGGTGCGATCACGGCAGCTCGCAAGCCCGCGAGCACGACCTCGGAGTGAGGTTCGCGCGTTTGCGTGGCCTTGCCGATGACCTGGTCCCAGCGTCGCATCGGAGCGAAGTACCACGTCGATGCGTTTTCGAAAACCAGCCCGTCGCTCACGATCGCCCCGAGCCGCTCGAGGCGGTCGCGCGAACGTTTCAGGCGCTTGCGATCCCAGCCAAGCTCCACCTCGATGTCTTCACGCATCGCTGGGCCATGTTTGGCTAGGTGCTGCAGCAGGCGAGCTTCGTCACCCGCCGCAGCCGCGATTTCCTGCCGGACCAGGGGATCGAAAACTCGAGCAGTCTCCACCGAGAGGTACAGGGATTTCCCCCGATGGATCTTGGTGAGAACCGCCCCAGGCCGCGACGTCAGTTGGAAGGACCAGATCCATTTGGTTTTCGGCCACTGGGCGAACCCCCGGCTGTCTGGTTGGGCGGGTTCCTCGTGACAGGCGCCGAACAGACTTGGCAGCGCGGAATCCGGCATCCGCGTGAGCATGCCTCGCTCTGAAAGGAAGGCGGCTGCCTGCTCGAGCGTGGTGAGAGCTCGATCCGGGGTCAGCCGGCATTCGATGGTTCGCCGGCGTTCGAGTTCGATCAGCGCCGCAGGCTTTCCCATCGCTGGCCAATCTAAGATCGCACGGTTCATGGAGACCAGCTCTGGCGCGCTCATCGGAAGGGATCGGGCTGCTGACGTCTTCGATCATGGCGATGGACGTTTGCTTCGCCGCTACCGCACGGCGCACAGCTCCGAGGACGAAGCCGAGGCGGCGCGCCACATACCCGTCGACGACGTCGGTGATGCCGCTTCAGATCGCTCTGCTGCCGATCGTCTGGTTGCTCGCTGTGCTCGGCCAGGGCTACCTGGTTGGCGTCGGGCTCGTGCTAGCCGCGATGTGATGACGTCGGCGATGCGTAGGCCTCGCAGCATGAATCGAGTATGGAAGCAGTACCTTGAGGATGCGATGCGGCAGAAGCTGTCGCTGGCGCTCTTGCTGCTCGTGTTTGTGCTGGGCGCCATCAACTATTTCCGACCCGTCCCGGACCTCGAGGCGTCGGCGGCCTTCCCAACCTCGACGACCATCGCAGGGACTCCGCCGGCATTTCCCTGGCCCAGTCGAGGCTCATCGGCGGTCGGCGTTTCAGGACTGGGCCTGATGGCAATGTCGGGAACAGACCTGCCGATGCCGATGGCCAGCGTCGCCAAGGTGATGACCGCTCTGGTGATCCTCGAGGACAGGCCTTTCGAAGTCGGCCAGCTTGGGCCGTCGATCCTGATCACAGATGCCGACGTGCAGGCCTACGAGGCGGACAAGGCTGACCAGCAGTCCGTGGTCAAAGTTCAAGCCGGCGAACGGCTGACAGAGTTCCAGGCGCTGGAGGCGCTGCTCATCCCGTCGGGCAACAACATCGCGTCGACCCTCGCTCGCTGGGACGCCGGCTCATTGGACGCGTTCGTCGCGAAGATGAATCAGCGTGCACAGACTCTCGGGCTTGCGCACACGAACTTCGCCGACCCGGCCGGCGCGTCACCCAAGACCGTGAGCACGCCGAGCGACCTCCTTGCCTTGGGGATGGCTGCGATGAAGCTGAGCGTCTTTGCGGTGATCGTGAACAGCGCGCAGGCCAACCTTCCGGTTGCGGGCGCCGTCTACAACGTCAACTACGTGCTTGGTCAGAGCGGAATCATCGGTATCAAGACCGGCTCCGGACTGAACGCCGGCGCCAACTTCCTGTTCGCGGCAGCCGCGACGATCGACGGGCACGACATCACGCTCTTCGGGTGCGTGATGGGCCAGCCGACGCTGGACCACGCGTTCAATGCGGCGAAGGCGCTGATCGCCACGATGAAATCCGGTCTCAGGGTCGGCCGCGTGGTGACCAAGAACGAAGTTGTCGGCAGGTACGACCCTGCCTGGGGCGGAGGCGCGGACATCATTTCAACAGAAGACGTCGAGCTCATCGGATGGCCGGGGATGGCTCTTCGACGCACGTTGTTTGCTCGAACACTTGTCATCCAAAAAGACCTGCCACCCGGTACCAGGGCGGGCACCCTCCAAATTGTGCTCGGCGATTACAAGGTCGACGTAACGGTGGTGACGGCAGCACCACTATTTCCGCCGACGCGGTTCTGGAGGCTCACGCGGATCGGCTGATCGTCGCTCGTTACCCGGCGGAGCCGAGCGTCGTTTGCACCGCCAGGAGGTTCTCAAATTGTCAGCTTCGCTCCGCACAGTCCTGGCTTCTGCGGCCGTCGGCACGCTCTGCGCGCTGGTGGTCGCCCTGGGAGTGGTCGCCGTGAGCCGGCCGGCGATCCTCGTCACGTCATCAACTGCATCGACTGGAACGCCCGAGGCCGGCGTCATCGCCAGCGGGGAAGGGACCGTATCCAAGAAACCGGACCAGGCGGTCATCTATGTAGGTGTCGAGTCCAAGCAATCCACTGCTTCGTCTGCGCAAAAGGACCTCGCAGCCAAAGCCGCGAAGTTGATCGCGCGTGCCAAAGCGCTGGGGATCCCCGACAACGACATCAACACGTCGGGTTACTCGGTGAATCCGAACTACACGCCGAACGGCGGGGCGATCGATGGTTACCGGGCGTCTGAGTCTCTGCTGTTGAAGTGGCACAGCGTCGACACGACCGGAAAGGCGCTGGACGCCCTGGTCCAGGAAGGGGGCGCAACCCACATCAGCGTTAGCTTCGGCCTTGCCAACCCCAAGGCGGCACAAGCAGAGGCGCGGAGCCTGGCGATCGCCGATGCTCGATCGAAGGCTCAGGCGATGGCGAGCGCGGCCGGCGCCAAGCTGGGAAGAGTGATGCGCGTCAGCGAACTCAGCTTCTCGGGCTATTCGTCGCCGAGGTACGCGGTGGGGGCAGCAGCTCCAGACGTGGCCACGCAGGTCCCGGTCGGGTCACTGGACGTTCAGGTCTCAGTCGAGGTGGACTACACGATCGAGGCCTAGCGGAGAGGCGGGTCGCACCGAATGGCCATACAATCCACGGCCAAGCGCCGTGTATATCGTCCTGAAAGCGCTACACGTCATCAGCATGTTCGCCGCCGTCACGCTGACCATCGGCGACGGCCTGTTCCTCAGCCTGGCGGTCTGGCGGCGAGACGTTCGCGCGCTGGCGGCGCTGGATCGCCTGGTGCCTCGCCTCGGCCTGACTGCTGCCGGCGCCATTTCCTTTGTGGTGGGGATTGCGCTTGGCCTGATCCTGGCGGCGACCGGCCACATCAACTTCCTGACCGGCTGGCTGATCGCGGCCTACGTGATGGTCGCGGCGATCTTGCTCGTCAACGTCTCCCCGTTTGTCCAGAGGCTGCGTCCGCTAGTGCGCGAGGCGGTCGCGGCTGAGGCGGGACAGGGGTCGGCTGACAAGGTGGTGCAAGGCATGTCCCGGCTCCGGGTCGGCCTTCTTGTCGCCATGGCGATCAACGTCGTGCTCTTCGTGGCGATCATCGCGGACATGGTCCTGAAGCCGTTCTGACCGTCGGGTCACCGGCTGAAAGGCGGCAGACCGCGCCCAACTGACTTATCGTCCGGGGGGTGATCAAGGTCTACCCGGATCGGACGATGCCGGCGCTCCTGCGCGTCATCGCCGACTTCCTGACCGTGGCCTGGAGCGTCGCATGGGCGGTGCTCGGCTGGCTGATCTACAAGACCGTGCTCGGGCTGGAGGTGATCGCGGATGGGATCACGAGCACCGGCACCACGTTCGACGCCTGGATCGCGTCATTTCGCAATGCGGTTCCGGGCGGCATCCCCGGGGTGACCGACTTCCTGCTCAATATCGCGGACCAGCTGAAGAAGTACTCGGGCGACCCGCTCATCTCGGCCGGCCATCAGGTCCATGACGCGATCATCCAGGTGGCCGTCGTACTCGCACTCCTCGTCGCGCTGCCGCCGATCCTGCTGGTGTTGCTCCCGTATAGCGCGTGGAGGTGGCGCGACATGCGTGAGACGGGGGCGGCGCTCGCCTTCGTCCGCATCGCCTCGATCACCGGACGTGCCGACCAGGCGCGCGCAGTGCTTGCCTATCGAGCGGTGGCGACGCTCAGCTTCAGGCAGCTCATGTCGGCGAGCGCGGACCCGGTTGGCGACATCACCGAGCGGCGGTACGAGCGCTTGGCCGCGGCGATGATCAAGCGAGCGGGCCTCGACCCGGGCCGGCTGTCGCCGCCCGAGCTGCCCGAGCTGCCGCCCCACCGCGGCGGCTAGGTTCCGTTCATTTCGTATTGTTGTCGCGTGTGCAGAAGCATCAAGACCCTTCGACACGCCGAGATGATCGCCAGTGACGAGGAGATCCGAGCCGCGGCGCGTCAGTTCGTGCGTAAGGTGAGCGGATTCCAGCGGCCGACGAGCAAGCACGAGGCGGCGTTCGAGGGGGCGGTGGACGAAATCGCCCTGGCCTCGCAGCGG
>DASXTG010000016.1:0-1546 GCA_036505515.1 Candidatus Dormiibacterota bacterium
AGCGTCCGCAGCGTGAGCGCCACCCGCGCCGGCATCTCCAGCGCCGGGTGGCAGCAAGTGAAGATCAGCCGCAGCCGGTCGTCGACGATCGAGCTCTCGTCGTCCATGGCTGACTCCTCCTCGTGCTCGGCGTCGAGCCGCGTCAGCTCGGCCAGTCGCTCGGCGCGATCCGCCACCGACCGGTCGCGGCGCAGGCGATCGATCGCCCGCCGTCGCGCCGCGGTGGTGATCCAGGCACCCGGATTGGCCGGAATACCGTCGCGCCGCCAGGCTGTGACCGCCGCCTCGAACGCGTCCTGCACCGCGTCCTCGGCCAGCTGGAAGTCGCCGGCTTGCCGGATCAGGGTGGCAAGCACGGTCGCGCGCTCGTCGCGAAACGCGCGTGCGACCGCGTCCGAGACCGGGTCGGCCGGGTGAACGCCGCCGCTCATGCCATGTCTTTGACTGCCTCATCGGGCAGGTCGGCGCCGGCCTCGCGCGATACGCGCAGCCACTCGTCGGCCGGCATGATCGGGCGCACCTCCACTGTCCCCCAGCGCGCGGCCGGCACCCTGGCGGCCTGCTTGAGCGCCTCGTCGAGGTCGGCGCAGTCGAGGATGTAGTAGCCCGCCAGGACCTCCTTGGTCACCGCGAACGGGCCGTCGGTGATCTCCGTCTCGCCACCGCGCACGCGGACCGACGTCGCGCTCTCCGTCGAATGCAGCCGCTGGACGCCTACCAGCAGCCCTGCTTCGCGCAGGCTGCGGTGCAGCTCCACGAACATCGGCATTTCCCTCTCGCGCTCGGCTTGCTCGGCCGGGTCGACCTCCTCTTGATACACCAACAACATGTAGTGAGCCATCGCGCCTCCAGCGTTCGTGGTTTTCGCCACACCTACGCGGCCCTCATCATTACCTTGCTGCACGCCGCCCATTTGGACAGCGCAAGCGGGACCGGCCCTCTCCATTGGCCGAGCGGCGCCCAGCTGATCCGCAGCGCCGGCGAGATGTGGGCGATCCGTGAGGACGACCGGAGCGCTAGATCGTCCGGTTCGGCGGCTGAGCCGCGCAGGTGACGCTGCGGGCGCCGTGCGCGCGTAGGAGCGGGCTGAGATTCGACCACGGCGGCGCGCCCAGACGGCGTTCGAGCGCAAGGAGCTTGACCGCGCTCACAGCCAACGCCGTGAGGGCGGTCCAAATCGCCCTCCCTGCTGCGACGTCTTGTCGAGGCCAGTCCCTCAACCAATAAACAACAACGACTCTCAGGACAGGGAGGCTGCCATGAGCACGAAGGCGATGACAATCGAAGGTAAGGCAGTTCTGGTGACCGGCGCGAACCGGGGTCTCGGGCAGGCGCTGGTCGAGGAAGCCTTGCGGAGAGGCGCGAAGCGGGTGTATGCCGGTACGCGCCAGCCGTTGGTTCACCCCGACAAGCGCGTCACGCCGCTGACCCTGGACGTCACAGATCCGGCGCAGGTTCACCAGGCTGCGGAGGAGGTCGGATCCCTCGACATCCTCTTCAACAACGCCGGCGTGGCACTGCCCGCTGAGTTGAGCGATCGTTCCGC
>DASXTG010000017.1:0-2211 GCA_036505515.1 Candidatus Dormiibacterota bacterium
CCGACCGTCGCTCGCGCGAGCGCTTGTCAGCTGCTCCGGCCGGCCGCCGCGAAAGGTCGTCCGCCACAGCCGTCGCGCGTACTTGCCTTCCTCGACCGTTCGCCGGACGTACACGACCGAGGAGCCGTCGGGCGCGACAGCAATCGACGAGATGACGACCTGCTTCAGAAGGTCCTTGGGATGGAAGGGCCGCGATTGCGCCGCCTGACGAGCTTCCACGGCCGCATCGGTTCTGTCCAGCGTCTGCATGTCGAGTCCTCCCACCAACCAGCCGGCTGACGCACCAAGCATCGCACCAGCCGCGCGCGGAGCCAATACTTCGACTCATGGGAGCGCTGGAGATGCGTTTGGTGATGACGGTGAAAGACTTCGAGCGGACGGCGGGGTTCTTTCGAGGAGGCCTCGGTCTGCGCGAGATCGCGGCGTTCGAGAACGATGGCGGTCACGGTTTGTTGCTCGACGCGGGTCGGGCCACCCTCGAGATCTTCGACGAGGCTCAGGCGCGCGCGATCGACGACATCGAAGTTGGCCGGCGTGTCTCCGGCCCGTTTCGGATCGCTTTTCAGGTCGCGGACAGCGACGCTGCCGCCGAGGCCCTGGTCAGGGCCGGCGCTGAGATGGTGGGCCGTCCAGTGGACACGCCGTGGGGCGATCGCAACGTGCGTCTGGCGGGGCCGGATGGGGTCCAGCTGACCCTGTTCGCCGCGCAGACCGGCGTTACTGAATAGGGTAGTAATTGCCATGCGAAAGGACGAGCGCGACTATCGCAGCCTGGAGCGCAGGAGCATGTACTCGATCTTCGCCCCGCTGGAGGACACGGGACCGCCTCGAAGGCAGGGCAAAGCGAGAAGGCTCGTGCCGATGCTGTTCGTGCCCTATCTCGACGACACCACCTGGACCATCGCCCTGACGAGGCTCGCCGAAGACAGGTAGAGTCCGCCGGAATGAGCTCCGGTCGCCCGCTGGTTGTGAACCGGTGACTCAGTGAAACGCTTCCACTACGCCTGGATTGTGGCCGTGGTCACCTTCGTCGCCCTCATGGGCGCCGCCGGCTTTCGCGCCACGCCGGGCGTGCTCATCGTTCCGCTGCAGGACGAGTTCGGCTGGAACAGGGCCGTGATCTCGGTCGCCGTCTCCATCAACCTGATCCTGTTCGGGCTGACGGGGCCCTTCGCGGCGGCGCTGATGGATCGCTTTGGGCTGCGGGTCGTGACCGTCGCCGCGCTCATCACGGTCGCGACAGGCGCGCTGCTGACCACGGTGATGACCGAGCCCTGGCAGCTCTACATCCTGTGGGGTCTCGTCGTCGGCCTGGGTACGGGCTGCATGGCCTCGGTGCTCGCGGCCACGGTGGCGAATCGCTGGTTCGTGCAGCGCCGTGGGGTCGTGCTGGGCGCACTGACGGCGGCGGGGGCGACGGGCCAGCTGATCTTCCTGCCGGGCCTTGGCTGGCTGGCTGAAAACTCGGGCTGGCGATACGCGGCCATCGCCGTCGGCGCGGCCGCCCTCGCGGTCGTCCCGCTGGTCGCCATCTTCATGCGCAACCGGCCGAGCGATCTCGGACTGCGAGCACTCGGCGCGGCCGAGGCGGACGTCGCTCCGACCAACACCGGGAGCCCCATCCTCAACGCCTTTCGAGGTCTTCGCCTCGGCGTGCGATCGCGCGACTTCTGGCTCCTCGGCGGCAGCTTCTTCATCTGCGGCGCGTCGACCAACGGCCTCATCGGCACCCACCTCATCCCCGCCTCGATGGACCACGGCATGGCCGAGGTCGCGGCGGCGAGCCTGCTGGCGGTGATCGGCGTCTTCGACATCGTCGGCACCCTGGCCTCGGGTTACCTCACCGACCGGTTCGACAGCCGGTGGCTGCTGTTCTTCTATTACGGGCTCCGCGGGCTTTCGCTGCTCCTGCTTCCCTTCGTGTTCGGGAGCCCGCAGTTCGCGCTGATCCTTTTCATCGTCTTCTACGGTCTCGACTGGGTGGCGACGGTGCCGCCGACCGTCCAGCTTGCGCGCCGGGTGTTCGGCGCCCAGAACTTCGCCATCGTTTACGGGTGGATCTTCGCGGCGCATCAGATGGGCGCGGCCGCGATCGCCTTCGCCGCAGGCGCGGTGCGCACCTTCTTCGGCGACTACCAGATCGCCTTCATGAGCTCCGGTCTGCTCTGCCTGGTCGCGGCCGGCCTCGTGCTGCGGATCGCGCGCGAGCGC
>DASXTG010000018.1:0-22389 GCA_036505515.1 Candidatus Dormiibacterota bacterium
GCGGACCGTCCGGCCACGGCTGCGGGCCTGGCTGTTACTGAGCCCAGCTTTGGTGCTCGGCCTGCTCGTTGGCTCCTGCGGAGCCGCCCTCGCCGTCCCGCCTGAGGCGTACCCCGGAGATCACCAAGCTGGCCTGGTGGGCCTTGCGATTGGGGCGACCGTTTTGGCAAGCGTTGTGCTGCCGTTGGTCAACCCACTCCTACAAGTCAGGAACGGAGTCCTGATCAAGCGCAACGTATTTCGGGTACAGCAGCGATGGCCCGTGGACGAGTTGCGATGGGTTCAGTTGAACGCCAGCCATCTCGACGCGTTTTTGCCAGATGGCACCCGCGCCTTCCGCCTCTCGCTCCATTGGTGGCGAAAGGCAAGAGTCGAGAGACTGGCTGGCAGCCAGCCTGCGCTCGAAGGCGCTGGCTTCCCAATCACGCCAGCGATGGCGAGCGGGGTCACCTTAGCAGCCGACCAGGCACCATCTCAGGGCATGACCGTCCGGACGTTGCCGATCACACCAGAGGAGGCTCGTGCCCTGCGGAACAATTTAGGGCGACCACGCATCGCGATTGCCCTTGCGGCGTTGGGCGCAGTCTCTTTGGTCGTGGCCGCGATCGTGCAAGAACGGATCTTGCAACTCAGCGCGGGCGGGCTTGCGGGTAGCGCTCTCTTGCTGGCGACTGCTGCCGCCTGGGAGTGGCTGTGGCGGTGGCAAAGGTTGGAACGAGACCTTTGGGCTGAGCTCATGATCCAGGCAACCGGCACGCTGGAACTCATTGACGGCGAAAGGAGCTGGACTACGTTCATGTTGTCAGAGGAGCGCCAGCGCACCTGCAAGTTGATCGTCAAAGGAGTCGAGATCGGTATTCCTGAGGACGTGGCCGACGCCATTGAGCGACATGCGATCCGGACTAAGGAGGGGTTCCTTAGGAGCTATTGGCGGTTCAATGGCACGGTTGAGTATCTTCCCCGCTCGCGGGTGGCCCTGCGAGTTATGTCGTCTGCCGGCCGGCTCGTCCATAGGCACCCAGCATTCGCAAGGACTCGTTCATAGCTTTGTAATACAGCAGGGTTATCAGATTAACTATGTTTACGGGCGCAACTCTGAATTCAGAAATTGGTCGGGGGCCCGGGATTTGAACCCGGGGCCTCACGGTCCCGAACCGTGCGCGCTGCCAAACTGCGCCAGCCCCCGACTCGCTCGTGATTCTATCCGTTAGACGTCATTGGGCCGCCCCAGGCCGTGGGCGGTGCGCATACGGTCGTCCGAGCCCGGGACGTCGACGTGCGGGATCGCTGACACCAGGGTCGCAGTCGCGTCTGCGATGCGGCTGCCGTCATCTCGGCTCTCGATGTACGCGTTCGCGTAAACGAGCGTGCGCCTCACCCTCTCCACACTGCCGACCACACGCACACTCTCACCCAACCTGAGCGGCCGGCGAAAGCTCACCTGCAGCCGCCCAGTCACACCTGGGTGACCAGCATGCCAGGCCGCCCACCCCACAGCCTCGTCGAGCATGAGCGCGACGACCCCGCCGTGCGCCATTCCAGACCAGCTCTGAAAGCGCTCCGGCACCACGAGCTCGGCAACTGAGCCTTCGGGGCCGGGCGCGAAAGTCATGCGCAGACCATCCTCGTTGAGGGGTCCACATCCGAAGCAGTGGCCGTCGAACCTGACCTCCATGCGCCCTCTACTCGCGGCAGTTCCAGCGGCCGGTAAGGTGCACCCCGGCCTTGCCCGTGGCGGCGTTCGTCATCGTTGCGTTGATCGTTCCCGACTGCTGGTTTCGGTCAACAACGAAAACGACCTTGTCGGATGCCGAGCTCTGCCAGACCTGGCTGTTGTCCGCGCTGTGCACCTGGACGGTTACGCTCGTGTTCGCATAAGTCCCGGGACCGCGAAAGTTCTTGATCACAAACACGACTCCCCACACGTTGCCGCTCGCGTCCAGGGTTCCGAAGAAATAGTCCGCCCACGTCTCCCCGCTGTGCGTCCTCGACCCGGTGCATTGGCTCTGCTGGGAACCACTGTCCGGAACGATCACCTTCATCTGCCCATTGACCTCGCCCGTGAAGGTGAGATTCTGCGTCCAGTTGCCGCTCGCCACCACCGGTGTCGGCGAAGGTGTGGCCTGTGATGACGACTGGCCGCAAGCGGTGCAGGCTGTGAGGACGATGAGGGCGACGATGCCCGCTGCCCGGAGCATGTGATCGAATGTTACCCATGGGGGCGGGCCCAGAGCGACTGACGATTGCGATGCGATCTCTTGAATCCGCCTTCCTGATCGGGGTCGAAGGTGTCTCCGAGATCTGGTTGGTACGTCACGCAGACTGCTACGACGAGATGTCGAACGGCGCCGATCCTCCGCTGAGCCGGCGAGGACGCGAGCAGTCGGCCCTGCTTGCCAACCGCATCAAACGGACGCCCCCCGCCGCCGTCTACTCGAGCCCGTATCGCCGCGCCCTCGAGACCGCACGCATGCTCGCCGACGACGTGAAGGTCGATCCGCGCCTGGTCGAGATGGAGATGCAGCTCAGCGACGAGGGTCTCTTCGAGTTCATCGAGAAGCCGGATACGGTCATCGAACGCATGGGGGCCGTGATCAACGAGATCGCCGAGGCTCACCCCGGCAAGAGGGTGATCGTCGTCACCCATGGAGCGGCGATGATCGTCTACCTCACCCATGTGCTGAGGATGGAACCGGGCCAGCTGCACTTCCTTCCCTTCTACACATCAGTGAGCGTCCTCAGGGTGCTGGGCGACGTGCAGATGGTCGGCTCGCTCGGCGACACCGCGCACCTCGAGTGACGGCCGCGATCCAGCACGACCTCGAGCTTCAGTGCCGCGAACAGCTGGGGCGGCCCGATCTTCGCGTGGTCTCAATCGACCCAATCCCGGAGGGGCATTCGGGTTTCACCTATTACGTCGGGACCGAAGACTCTGCCGGCGCGCGGCGCTACGTCCTCCGCCTCCCCCCTCCCGGCGCGCGCATCGCCGGTCCCGCCGACGTCATCAGGCAGGGCCGCATCATGGCCGCACTCCACTCCGCCGGCCTGCCCGCACCCGCAATCCCCGCGATGAGCTCGGAACCCGTGGTGGACGGCCGTCCTTTCGTGCTCATGGAGGCGATCAAAGGCACGCGCATCGAAAAGGCGGGCGCCGAGCACCGTCCGCTCGACATCTCGGCGTCGGCAATTGATGTCTTGAAGCGGCTGCAGGCGCTGCCGCTCGATCGCACCGGCATCGGAGATGAGGAAGCGGTGGGGCTGCAGGCCGAGATGATGCGCTGGGCCTGGCTCATGCAGCGCGCGCCCGAAGAGCTCACGACGCGAGCCGGCGAGCTAGGCGAGGAGCTGGTCAGGAAAGTCCCTGACGAGCGCACCCCCACGCTCGTGCACGGCGACTACCACTACGGGAACATGCTCTTTCGGGGAGCCAAAGTGCTCGCGGTGCTGGACTGGGAGATCGCCCAGATCGGCCAGCCGCTGCTCGATCTCGGCTGCCTGTGCATCGTCTCCGTTCGCCGGCAGTACCAGGGCGCGCCCAACCCCGGCGGCGCGATCGACGTCGATATCGAAGACCTCTACCGGCTGTACGGTGCCGACCCCGGTGAGATGCGCTGGTACCTCGCCCTCAGCCTCTACAAATACGCGTCGATCTTCGGCTACAACCTCATGCTCCACCGCCGAGGCAAGCGGCCCGACCCCATGTATGAAGGGTTGACGGATACCATCACGGGCATGATCGACGAGGGCATCGCGCTGCTCACGCGCAGCGCATAGGAGTCCGACGCATGCCCTGGGATTTCTCGACCGAACCCGAGTTTGAGAAGAAGCTCGAATGGATGCGGACCTTCGTGCGGGAAGAGATCTACCCACTCGAGGTGCTTGACACCGACGAGGCGGGCTTCATGCGAACGATCGGCCCTCTGCAGGCCGAGGTGAAGCGGCAAAAGCTCTGGGCGACGCACCTGCCGCCGGAGCTTGGCGGCCAGGGCTACGGCCAGGTCAAGCTCGGGCTGATGCACGAGATCGAGGGAGCGACGGTCTGGGCGCCGATCGTCTTCGGCAACCAGGCCCCAGACTCGGGCAACTCTGAGGTCCTCGCCCATTTCGGCTCCGAGGCTCAGAAGAAACGCTGGCTCTATCCCCTGCTCGACGGCAAGCTGCGGTCCGCCTTCTCGATGACCGAACCGAACACCGCGGGCTCGGACCCCACCACGCTGTCGAGCACCGCCGTCCTCGATGGCGACGAGTGGGTCATCAACGGCCACAAGTGGTTCACGTCCAATGGCATGATCGCCGACTTCTTGATCGCAATGGTCGTCACCGAGCCCGACGCCGATCCCTACGAGCGCGCCTCGATGATCATCGTGCCCGGCGACGCACGCGGCTTGAAAAAGGTTCGCAACATTCCCACGATGGCCGGCGAGCACGAGCGCTTCGGTTACGGCCACGCGGAGATCCTCTACGAAGACGTCCGCGTGCCCACGGACAACCTGCTTGGCGAGCGCGGTCAAGGCTTTCTCATCGCGCAGGCACGTCTCGGTCCGGGCCGCATCCACCACTGTATGCGCTGGCTGGGCCAGGCGCGGCGCGCCTTCGACATGCTGTGCGAGCGGTCCCTCCAGCGCGAAGCATTCGGGAAGAAGCTCGCCGGGCACGAAACCGTCCAGAACTGGATCGCCGACTCGGCGGCGGAGATGCAGGCGGCGCGGCTCATGACCCTGAACGCGGCTTGGGTCATCGATACGCAAGGCGCCTCGGCCGCGCGCAAGGAGATCTCGCTGATCAAGTTCTTCGGCGCCAAGGTGCTGCATGACGTGATCGATCGCGCCATCCAAGTTCACGGCTCGCTCGGCTACTCCTCCGACCTGCCGCTCGAGGAGATGTACCGCCACGCCCGTGCTGCTCGCATGTACGACGGTCCCGACGAAGTCCACCGCGTGTCGGTGGCGCGCCAGATCCTGGCCGGTTATCGCCCGCCGGAGGGCATATGGCCGCGCGAGCACGTGCCCACACGCAAGCAGGCGGCGCGCCGCAAGTTCGCGGCGCTGCTGGAGGCAGCCGCTACCGATTCTTAGTGTGGGACGGTCTCGGCGAGATGCAGCCGGCCGGCCCAGTCTTCGTACGGGGCGTTCACGTGGATGATCCGTTTCAGGCCTGCCTGCTCCAGCAGGCTGGCGGCGATTCCTGCGCGATAGCCGACGCCGCAGTGCACGGCCACAGGCGCGTCGGCTGGGATCTCGGCGGCATGGTGCGGGATGTCGGGCACGTACATGTGCACCGCACCGGGCACGTGGCCGTCCGCCCACTCGTGATCATCGCGGGCGTCGAGGACTGTCATCACCTCGCCGCTGATGATCCACGTGCCCAGGTCCTCGATGTCCGCGGTCTCGAACGTTGATAGCTCACGACCGCTCGCGGCCCAGGCATCCATGCCGCCGTCGAGCGCCCCCATCACCCGATCGAAACCGATGCGGTACAGCTGTCGCTGCGCCTCGACGTGCTCCGCGTCGCTCCCGCCGGCGAGCACGATGCCTCGATCGCGCGCGATCAACCAGCCCGCCCACGCGCTGAACGACCCGCCCTCGAGGCCGATGCAGTAGCTGCCCGGGATGTGGCCCCGGTCGTATTCGATTCCGGGCCGAATGTCCACCACTGCCGCGCCATTGCTCATCAGGCCGCCAACTTGCTCCGGTGACAGCTTCGCCGGCGCGGCGGGCTTGCGGCCCAATAGCGGCATTCCCTGGTGGTTCAGTGCGCCCATGTCGCGGTAGTAGTCGGGATAGCGGTGCTGGTCGAGGGCCCGGGCCAGGAACGGCATCACTTCTGTGGCCAGGAAGAACGGGTTCGTCGCCCGCTCGCGGCCGAGCGTGGTCTCGCTGCCCTGGCTGTCGCCGATCCCGCAGAACGAGCCACCGCCGTGCGTCGGGTAGACGGCGATGTCGTCGGGCAGGCCCCTCAGCCGAACCTGGAGCGTGCTCAACGCCTCGATCGCGAGGTGCATCGCCAGGTGCGGGCCGAAGAGATCGGTGCGGGCGATCGAGCCGACCATGATCGCCCCGCCCGAGAACAGCACCCGCGGGCGATCACCATCGAGGAGGAGGTAACTTTTGTGATCGGGGGTGTGGCCGGGCGTGTGGAGGGCCCGGATCTTGAGCGCTCCGAGGTCTACCTCTGAGCCGGCCGGCAGGTCCCCGATGTCGGCGCCGGCCTCGGCGGCCAGCTCGCGGCCGCCCGAGACGAAGTCGTTGTGGACGTGGGTGTCGAGCGCGCGGGTGACGCGCATGTTGTGCTTCTCGGCGTGCGTCAGGTAGCCGTCGATGTCGCGGTACGGATCGATGACGGCCGCCACCCCCGCCTCGGGGTCTGCGACCAGAAAGCTGGTGTTCCCGAGCTCAGGGGCCGGGAACAGCCGGACCGTGAACATCTATCCCAAGGTTATAGGCGCCGTGGTCAGCAGCACCCAGATCGTGACCAGCGTCACCAGCACCGCGCCGCCGTAGAAGATCACCTGCGCTGGGGTGCTCTTTGCGGCGGGCACGCCGAGATCGACCAGCAGGTAGCGCAGGCGGTGCGCGAAGTGAAAGAACGGGAGGGCGATCAGCACCAGCAGGTACAGCTTCACGATCGGGTTGCCGAGAATGCGGATCCAGGTGTCGTAGTGGCGGTCGACGACCGGCACGATCCCCAGCGGTCCGAGGATGCCCTGCACCAGGACGTGCACCGGGACCAGGATCGCGGCGAGGACACCACCCTGCGCGAACAGGAACCACCAGATGAGGTGGCCGAACGCCGGCCGGCGCGCTTCTTCTCTCATCGCGCGAACCCGATCAGGACTGCCGCGACCACGACCGAGGCCAGCGCCCAGGCCGCAAATTGAGACAGCACGATGATGCGCGACGGCACCGGCTGGTCGAGGAGCTTGATGTTGATGATCACGCCGGCCAGGCTCAAGAAAGTCACGGAGTGATAGAGGGAGAACAGCAGCACGATCACGCTGAAGATCACGAATGCGAACGAGGCATGCGGGGCGTAGTGATCTGGACCGGCAGACGCCCGCTGGATCTCGACCAGCAGCCACAGCAGCCACAGCGCCATCGGCAGCGCCGTGAACTCGCGGACCATGTACCAGAAGTAATGGCTCGTGCGCGTCCACCAGCCGGCCGGCATCGGCGCCTTGTACGTGCGGACGGCAGGGGACTCGCTCAATCCCGGTTGCCGTAAGGCAGCACAAAGCGCATCGTGGTATCGAGCTTGGTCTGCTGGATGGCCTTGGCAGGGTCAACGCCCTTGGGGCACACCACCGAGCACTCGCCGACGAAGCTGCACTCCCAGATGCCTTCCGCGTGCGCAATCACCGGCAGTCTCTCCTTGACTCCCTGGTCGCGCGAGTCGAGGTTGTAGCGCCGCGCGAGCGCGGTCGCCGCAGGGCCGAGGAACTCCTGGTTGAGCCCGTAGACCGGACACGCGGCGTAGCACAGCATGCAGTTGATGCACTCGCTGAACTGCCTGAAGTCGTCGATCTGATTCATCGTCTGCCGGTGCTCGCCGGCGCCGAGAGGGATTTCTTGCTTGCGGATGATCCAGGGCTTGATGGACTTCAGCTTGTGCATGAAGTCCTCCATGTCGATGACGAGGTCACGCACGATCGGGAAATTGTTGAGCGGCTCCACGGAGACCGGGCGCGGCCAGTAATCGCGCAGGAACGCATTGCAGGTGAGCTTCGGCGTGCCGTTGACCATCATCCCGCAGCTGCCGCAGATGCCCATTCGGCATGACCACCGGTAGCTCAGACTGCCGTCGACATGGGCCTTGATGTAGTTGAGCGCATCGAGGACGACCATGCTTTCGTCGCTGAAGGGGATGTCGTAGGACTGCGTTCGCGGCTGTCGGTCCTTCTCAGGATCGAAGCGTGTGGCCCGGATGGTGATCCTCTTCTCAGCCACTCCCCCTCCTAGTACGTCCGCGCCTGCGGCTTGAAGTTGGTGATGCGCACGTCGCGGTATTCGAGCCGCGGCGAGAGCTCCTCCGTCCGGAACGCGATCGTGTGCTTCAGGTACTTCTCGTCGTTCCTCTCTGGAAAATCTCGGCGGGCATGCGCACCGCGTGATTCCTCGCGCGCCAGAGCCGAGTAGGTGATGGCGTCCGCGACCTCGAGCATGAAGTCCAGCTCGAGAGCTGCCGTGAGCTCGGTGTTGAACGTTCGGCTCGAATCCTCGATCTTGATCTTCTCGAACCGGTCGCGGAGGTCGCCCAGCTGGCGGGCCAGCTTCCCCAAGCCGTCACGCGTGCGGAACACGCCGGCGCCGGCGTCCATGGCGTGCTGCATCTCTTCGCGGATGGTTCCGATCCGCTCATCACCGCCCTTCTTGTCGAGGTAGTTGTCTTCCACGCGCTTGGCCTCGTCCTTGAGCATCGCATCGACAGGATTCGCGCTCACCGCTTTGGCCGAGCTCGCGTGCTCCGCCGCGGCGCGGCCTGCCGCGGCGCCGAACACCATGCATTCCGAGAGCGAGTTGGAGCCGAGGCGGTTCCCCCCGTTCAGCCCAACGTTGGCGCACTCCCCCGCCGCGTAAAGGCCTGCAAGCGGGGTGGCTCCAGAGATGTCCGCGTCCACGCCACCCATCATGTAGTGCTGCACGGGGCGCACCGGGATCGGGTCTTTGACGATGTCGATGCCGACGAACTCGCGCCCGAGCTCACGCATGAAGGGCAGCTTGAGGTCGATCAGCTCTTCGCCCAGGTGGCGGACGTCGAGGTGCATGTAATTTCCATGCGGACCATCGAACCCTCTTCCCTCTTCGAACTCGGTGGTCATGGCGCGCGAGATGATGTCGCGCGGGCCGAGCTCCATCTTGTTGGGCACGTAGCGTTTCAGGAATCGCTCGCCATCCTTGTTGATCAGGTAGCCGCCTTCGCCACGGACGGCTTCGGTGATAAGGATGCCGGTGAAAGGAAGCCCAGTTGGATGGAACTGCACCATCTCCATGTCCTTGAGACCGACGCCCGCGCGATACGCAAGTGACATGCCGTCCCCTGTGCAGATGTTGCCGTTGGTGGTGAAGGCATAGACGCGGCCGAGGCCGCCGGTGGCCAGGATCACCGAGCGCGCTGTGATGGCGTCGAAGCGGCCGCTCTTCATATCCACGGCAACCACACCGACGCAGCGGCTGTCCTCGACCAGCAGCTTGGTCACGAACGCCTCGTCGTGCCGGTGGATCTGCGGGTACTTGAGCGAGGTCTGGAACACCGTGTGCAGCATGTGAAAGCCGGTCTTGTCGGCCGCGAACGCTGTGCGCCACGTCGTCATCCCCCCGAACGGTCGAGCCGCGATCTTGCCGTCCTCATCACGGCTCCATGGGCACCCCCAGTGCTCCATCTGGATGAGCTCCAGCGGTGCCTCACGGACGAAGGCCTCGACGACGTCCTGGTCAGCCAGGTAGTCGGAGCCCTTGATGGTGTCGAAGGCGTGGGTCTCATAGCTGTCCTCGGGGCGGAGCACGGCGGCAGCTCCGCCCTCGGCCGAGACCGTGTGGCTCCGCATCGGATAGACCTTGGAGACCATCGCGATCTTGAGCCGAGGATTGACCTCGACAGCGGCTATCGCTGCCCTGATGCCGGCCAGCCCGCCGCCGACCACCAGGACGTCGTAGCTCTCAAAATCCATGGGGCGACTCAATGGTAGGCAATCCCCTGATCCGACTTCGATGAGCACGCCCTTCTGGCCGAGGCCGCCGGAGCGCTACCCGGGGCGGTTGCCCGAGCGCACCGACGTGCTCGTGATCGGCGGGGGAATCACCGGTGTGAGCCTCCTTCACCACCTTGACAAGCACGGCGTCGATGCGGTGCTGGTCGAGCGTTCTCACATCGCTGCCGGTGCGAGCGGCCGCAACGCCGGCTTCTTGCTCGCGGGGGTCGCGGATTGCTATGCCAACGCCGTGCGGGTCTTCGGGCGCGCCAGGGCGCGCGACATCTGGGAGATGACACTGGAGAACCACGCGGAAGAGATCGAAGCGATCGGCGCGAATGAGGTCGGATACAGGCGCACGGGCAGCGTGATCCTCGCCTCAAACGACGACGAGGCGGAGCTGCTCGCGGAGTCCGCCCAGCTCCTGCAAGAGGACGGATTTGATTGCAGCTGGGACGGAAAGGCGCTGATCAACCCACTGGATGGCGAGGTCACCCCCTCGCTGCTCGTGGGAGCATTTGCCCGACAGGCGCCCCCGGAAGCCGTTCGCGAAGGTGTCGAGGTGACTGCGATCGAGCCCGGCGGCGACGGCGATGTGCTCGTGCATGCGGACGGCGCAGAATGTCGCGCCGGCTGCGTGATCCTTGCCACCAACGCATACACGCCGCAGCTGCTGCCGCAGGTGAACATCATCCCTCGCCGGGCGCAGATGCTGGCCTCGGAGCCCGAGCGGGAGCGGTTGTGCGAGATGCCGACCTACTCCCATTTCGGCTACCGGTACTGGCGCCAGATGCCAAGTGGCGAGGTCCTGGTCGGCGGCTGGCGCGACACCGCCTATGACGTCGAGGTCGGCTACGGCGAGCGGCCGACCGCACAGATCCAGTCACACCTTGAAGACCACCTGCGGCGGATGGGCGCCGACGGGGAGGTCACGCACCGCTGGGCCGGGACGATGGGATTCACCGAGACCGGCCTCCCGCTGATCGGTCCGGTCGAAGGGATGCCGAACGTGTACCTATGCGCGGGCTACAACGGCCATGGGATGGGCTTCGCCTTCATGAGCGCGAAGCAGCTGGTCGAGTCGCTCTAGCAGCGGGCAGGAAACGCCGCAAGAATCCCAGCCAGTTCCCGCCCATGATGCCTTCGACCTGTGCTCTGTTGAAATGACGCCGCAGCATCTGAGGCAGGCGCCTCAGCTCCGAAAGATCGCGCACCGGCGCGTATCGCGCCGGAAAGCCTCCGTCAAGGTCCGACCCGATGCCGACGTGCTCTGGCCCCCCGGCGGCTCGCGCCAGGTGCACAGCGTGGCGCACGACGTCCTCCAGCGTCGCCGATCCCGTCTTCCGAAGGTGGTGCTGGTAGAAGCTGATGCCGAGCATGCCGCCGCGGCGCGCGACCTCGGCTGCTGTGGCGTCGGTGATCTGGCGATCGCCGGCCACCAGGGCCCGCGCATTGCTGTGCGAGCACATGATCGGCCCGCGCCACATCGCGAACGCGTCTGCCACCGATTCGTCTGCCATGTGGCTCAGGTCCAGGATCACGCGCTTGCGGCGCATCGCTTTCAACAGCTGCACGCCCAGCTCTGTGAGGCCACCGGGCGCTCCCGTGCCGCCGCTGTAGCGAGTCCGGCCCCAGGCAGGGCCGATGATCCTCACGCCTCGCTCGGTCCAGGCGCCGAGCTGCGAGGGGGTCTCCACCGGGTCGGCGCCCTCCATGAGCAGAATCGCCGCGAGCCGGCCCTTGCGCCAGCCGCGCACGTGCTTTTCCAGCTCGTTCGCGTCGCGGATCAAAGGCAGACCGCACGATCGGTAGTAGCCGATCTGCGCCATTGCCATGATGTGCGCCTCGTGCGGGTTCTCGTACACGAAGCGCGTGCGCATGGCTCGTCGCGCTCGCGTCGGCGCCGTATAGAGGGTGGCGAAGATGAGGCCGACGCCTGCGCCGCGAAGCGCCTCCAGGCTCACGACATATCCGGGAGCCGGCGGGCCGAGAAACCCCCGCCCTCCCTCCAGCGCATTCCACCCGATGTCGAGATGGGCGTCGACGATCATCGAATGAGCACGGCGCGTCCTGCCGCTTCGACTGGCGCGTGCCCCTCCAGAAAGGCGACGCAGAAGGCAGCCTCGACCGCGCCTGGCGCTGCGGGCGCCATCGCCGGCGCGGCGACGTAACGTCCGAACACGCTGCACCCGTCCGGCCGCTTGACCACCGGCACGGAGGCGATGCCCTCGAGAGGAGCGCCGAGCTGGGCGGCCGACAACGTGTCGGCGAAGAGGATGTCGGGATGGATGGCTGCGAGCGCGTAGGCGGTGCGCGAACCTCCGCGCTCGCCGATCCACTCGAAATCGCCGAGATCGATCGAGATCAGGGCCCCGTTTCGCCGCGCCTCTTCGAAGGCACCGCGCGCGATCCCGGCAAGGCTGGAGTCGAGCAGGTGGCGGGCCTCGAGATGCAGCAGCCGGGCCCCGATCAGGTGTGGGCGCGCTGAACCGGAAATCACGAACACGTCCACCCCATCGCCTCCCAGCTCGGCGACCACGTCTCGGGCATCGTCAGGAAGAGCCGGGATCAGGAGGCGCGCCTCGTGGCCAAGCCGGCGAGCCCACTGACAGAACCTGGCGGCTAGGCCGGCTTCAGGGCCGATCTCACCGACCGCCACGAACATCGCCACCGAGAATAACTTGACCCGGAAAGCTGTATCTGGTAATAATGAAGTACTTCACTATGAAAGACCGCACTATGAATAGCGACACGACAAGGATTGACCGCGAGCTCTCCCCAGTGCGTGAGCTGGCCCGCGACGCCGACGGCCGCCTGTACAGCGTGCGGATGCGGGAGCTGTTCGAGCCACTTCACGTGGCAACGGATGTCGTCGAGGCACTCGCGGCTCTGAAACTCGCCGGCCGCTCGCTCCATCTGCTCCAGGAGCGGTGGGCTGAGCAGCACGGCTTGACCGAGGGCCGTCTTGGCGTTCTTTTCCGCCTGTATCGCTGCGGGGACACCCCCCTCGGCGACCTGGCCGAAGGCCTGGAATCGACGCCTCGCAATATCACCGGCCTCGTCGACCACCTCGAGCGCGACGGGCTCGTCGAGCGGGTGCCTGATCGCCATGACCGGAGATCGGTGCACGCACGGCTGACGGCCACGGGCAAGGAGCGCATCGAATCGATCTGGAAGCAAGGGCTGGAGCACCAGTTCGAGATCGCGGCAGGAATCAGCAAGGAAGACCTCGCGCAGCTGCGACACCTGTGCCTGCAGCTGGTCGAGAACGCCCGGAAGGAGCTGGGGACATGATCACTCAAGGACTGTCGCGGCGGAGGGTGGTGCTGGCGACCGCGGGCACCATGCTCGCGCTGTTGCTGGCCGCCCTGGACCAGACCATCGTCGGCACCGCCATCCCCCGCATCGTCTCTGACCTCAACGGCCTCGACCGCCTGGCCTGGGTCACGACCGCCTACCTCGTTACCTCGACCACCATGACGCCCATCGCCGGCAAGCTCGGGGACCTGTTCGGGCGCAAGCCGTTCCTGCTCGCCGGCATGATCGGCTTCGTCCTCGCGTCGGCGCTGTGCGGCCTCTCACAGGACATGACCCAGCTGATCGTGTTCCGCGGAATCCAGGGCATCTTCGGCGGTGTGCTGTTCGCGACGGTGTTCACGGTCATCGGCGACCTCTTTCCGCCCTCGCAGCGAGGCCGCACGGCCGGCCTGTTCGGCGCCGTCTTCGGCCTCGCCTCGATTGTCGGCCCCACCGCCGGCGGATTCATCACCGACCACTGGGGCTGGCGGTGGGTGTTCGAGGTCAACATCCCGGTCGGCATCATCGCCACCGGTGTCGTGCTGATCGGCCTGCCTTACGTCCGCTCCAAGGCTTCATGGCGGGACATCGATTTCTTCGGCGCCTTCACCCTCGCGGCCGGCGTGGTGCCTCTGCTGATCGCCTTCTCCATCACGAGGGACCACGCCTGGACGTCTCCCCAGGTCAGCGGCCTGCTGGCGCTTGCAGCCGCGATGCTGGCCGCGTTCGTCTTCGTCGAGTCCAGGGTCGAGAACCCGATCGTGCCGCTCCACCTGTTCAAGAACACGACCTTCTCGGTTTCCATGCTGGTCGGGTTCCTGACCGCCTTCGGCATGTTCGGGTCGATCCTGTTCACCCCACTCGTGTTCCAGGGCGTGCTCGGCATCAGCGCCACCAACTCGGGCGCCCTGATCACGCCGATGATGTTCGGCCTTCTCGGCGCGAGCACAGTGACCGGTTTCATCATGCGGCGGATCAAGTACTACCGCTACCTGGGGACGCTCGGCGTCAGCGTGATGATCTTCGGCATGTGGATGCTCTCGCAGGTCACCCCCGGTACCCCGGAGTGGCGTGTCGTGGTCGACCTGGTCGTTGTCGGCTTGGGCATCGGCACGACGTTTCCGCTCTACCTCACCGCGGTTCAGACCGCCCTCCCGCGCGCGTATCTCGGCGTGGCTTCCAGCCAGATCCAGTTCTGGCGGAACCTCGGCGGCACGGTCGGCAGCGCCATCCTTGGCGCAGTCCTGGCCAACCGCCTTCCGGACTACCTCAAGACTCGCGTGGCGGACCTCAACCTGCCACAGCAGGTCCTCGACCGGCTGCCGAAGGGTGGCAGCGCCAACGCGATCCTCGACCCGACGCTGCTCGGCAAGCTTCCCGCCCCATTCGTGAACGCCATCCGGTACGCCCTATCGGACACCCTTCACGACATCTACATCTTCGCCGGGCTGATCCTCATCCTGGCCCTGGTGTCCACGGTGTTCATGAAGGAGGTCCCCCTGACGGGCGCAACCACTGCCGGCTTTGGCGCCCCCGTGCCGGAGGACGAAGACGTGCGCGAGAAGGACGATCGGAAGGAACCAGTTCCCGCCTAGAGGCTCAGCCTCCAGGCCCTGCGTCAATCCGCGCCCTCCAAATTTGCGGCAAGCGCGTTAAAATCGCCCCCGCAACGCTAGAGGGGGTAGACCGGTCAACCACGTCCGGGCCTCTGAGCGCATTTCTAGGGGAGGCCAGACGGTGAGTTTCTCGGACAAAACGTTGCAATGCCGTGACTGTGGGCGCGATTTCATCTTCACGGCCGGGGAACAGGAGTTCTATCAGTCGCGGGGGCTGCAGAACGAGCCGCGGAGATGTCCTGAGTGCCGGGCGGCGCGGCGAGCGTCCGACGGCAACGGCCGGACCAGGGTCATGCACGATGTGATCTGCGCGAACTGCGGCAAGCAGACGCAGGTGCCGTTCGTGCCGACCGGCGCGCGCCCTGTCTACTGCCTGGACTGCCTCCAGACCGTAGGCCGCCGCTAGAAACCCTCCCCACCCTGTGGGGAGGTGCCGCCAGGAGTGCGAAGCGCACCTCGCGGCGGTGGGGAGCGACCAGTCAGGTTCTTACAGGACCAGGGCGATCGGCCGCACGGGTGAACCGGTCGCGCCACGCATCTTCATCGGCAGGCAGACGAATCCAAACTCGTACACCCTGATGGATGCGAGCTCCTCGAGATTGAGGTTCTCGATGATCGGGATTCCTGCGCGGACCAGCAGCAGGAGATGCCCGGGAAGCGTGACGCCAAGCTCCGGGTCGCGAGGTCCGACCACGTCCCATGCGATGTTGTCGGCACCGACCGCGCGCACGCCGCGGTCTGCCAGCCAGCGTGATCCATCGGAGCTGACGCCCGCCGCGCGGAGGTAGCGTGGCGCGTCCTCCCACAAGGCACCGTAGCCCGTGCGCACAAGGACGACGTCACCGGCTCGAACCTCGACTCCGGCGGCGCCGGCCGCGTGCTCCAGCTCCTGCCGGGTGATCGCGTGCTCGGGCGGCAGCGCCTCCTCACGTGCAACATCCAGCAGCACGCCGCGACCCACCAGGGGCGGCAGCGACTCGATGCCGTGGACTCGAAAGCCGACAGATGTCTGCACGCCGGAATCAACGTGCACGCCGCCGTGCAGGGTCAGGTTCTCGGCCTGGTGTGAAAGGGCGTCGATGTGCGTGCCTGAGTGCTCCGGCATCACGACCAGGCCTGATGCGCTCGTCCTCGACTCAGGCGCGCCTCGCGCGTGATGGCGATGCAAGAAGTAGTTGTAGCCCGGGGCGTGCGCCGGGTGAGTTGGCGCGCCTGCGTAACGAGGCTGCTCCAGATCGAAGACCCGAGCCGAGCCGAGCGTTTCGGCGAAGCCGCCGGCCACGTTACTCGCGATATCGGTAGACGATACGGCCGCGCGTGAGGTCGTAGGGCGACAGCTCAACCCGTATGCGGTCGCCGGGGGTGATGCGGATGAAGTAGCGGCGCATGCGGCCGGCCGCGTACGCGATGAGCTTGTGACCGTTCTCGAGCTCGACCTCGAACATCGCGTTGGGCAGGGCCTGCGCCACGACCGCGTCCATCACGACCGCCTGCTCCTTCTGATCGCCGTCGTCGCGGTCGGGCTTGCGCACCTTTTCGGGGCGCCGCGGACCCTTTCGCTGACCCTTCGATTTACCCAAGACGCTCGAAAGTCTACTTGGCTCGCGTTGTGGCGGCCAATCGCGCCTCGATCGCCGAACACAGCTCGGGCGAGATGCGACCGACAGGTACCAACCGGCGCAACGTCTCGACCCAGCGAGCGCCCTCCATGCGTATCACCTCGGCCAGCATCTCGCAGCCTGCGTCGAGGGCGCCGCCCCGCGCCATCTCCACCCCGGCCCAGAAGCGAAACTCGCCAACCTCGGGTGCGAGCTCCAGAGCGAGGCGAAGCTTTTCGGCGGCGACCACGAGGTCGCCGGACTCAGCAAGCTCAGCGGCCTCCGAACTCGCCTGGTATGCGCGCCGCAAGCGGAGCAAGCGGCGCAGATCCGGCAGCGGTTCGGCAGAGTCCTCGACCCGGATGTCGATCAGGCGGTCATCCCACGACCGGCCGGTGGGATTGCCGGTGACCACCAGCATCGCCGCCGACTGCTTGCCGCGGATGTCCCCGCCTTCGGCCTCTGCGACGTCGAGGGCCGCCATCATCCGCTCCGCCAGCGGCTCGCCTGACGACTTGAATGCCTCTGCCATGGCATCCCACACCGTTTCCTTTTCCATCAGGTTGGCCTGGCAGCTGAAACCGTCGCCGACGACGTGGCCGGCCGCGGGGATGCAGCTCTTGCCCGTATGGACGGCCACCGCGCCGGAGGCGTCGACGATCGCGCACTGGCGTTCATCGGCCAGCGGGTCGCCGGCGATCAGCGCCTTGAGCGCATTCTCAGCGCTGTAGCCCGCCTTCAACAGATCGAGGCCGAGAGGCCCAAACGCGACGTTGGCCCGCGACTGCGTTGCTACCGCTCCCACTCCGGCCAGCGCCCACGGCACGATCGGGCCGACCTGGAAGTAATGCGACTGCACCGCGACCCCAAGCTCGCCGGTGTCCTTGTCGCGGGCGACGATCGAGTACGTCAACGCCCGGTATCGTAATTCCGTCGAACGGCGGGGTCAGCGACAGGTCATCCGACGCCGAGCTCCGCCGGATCGCGCCGGACCATCCGGTCTTCCGAGTCGACCCGGTCTAGCCGACGGCGGTTGACGATGTGGCGGGCGATGTAGGCGGCATCGCGGCCGATCCCCGGCAGCACGTCGGAGACCGCCGCGTAAAGGCCCTCCAACCCGACAAAGTAAAGACCGGGCTCAGCGGCGACGGCACCGCGGTACTGGATCGGTTTCCCATCCACGTCGAAGGCTCGTGGTAGTTGAATCCACCCGAAGTCGGAGCGAAATCCCGTGCACCAGATCACGTTGGCGACCTCTAGCGTGCGGCCGTCCGCCAGTAGTGGCATGCCATCGCGGACCCCGGTGACCCTGGCCACCCTCTCGATGCCGGCCGCTGTCAGGTCCTTCACCTTGAGCCTGATCAGTGGCGCACCGTGCACATGGGGCAACACCTTGCGCCCAATCGGCGTGTCCATGGTGAGGACGTGCGTTCCGAGGAACTTGATCATCATGAAAACGAGCAGGGATAGCAGGGAGCCGTGCCGGACGGGGATTTCGGCTAGCGGCGTTCCGGACAGCAAGACCCGGTGCGAGCGCGAGACGTCGTACGAGATCTCCGCGCCCGAGTTGCCGAGGCCGACCACGAGCACCGGTCCATCGCGCAGCTGCCCCGCCCTCTTGTATGCGCTCGAGTGCATCTGCGTGATGCCGCGATCGAGCTCGGTCGCATAGGGTGGGATCCTGGGCGTGTGGGATGCACCGGTCGCGACCACGACGTTATCGGCCGAGAACAAGCCGCCGTTTGAGGTGACCGCGAAGCGCGTGCCCTGTCGCGAGACCCCCTCGACCGAGACGCCGTTGCAGACCTGGAGCTTGAACTTCGCCGCATAATCGGCCATGAAATCTCCGACTTCGTCCTTGGTCGGGAACGAGAGCCTGGGACCCGGGAAGCGCATGCCCGGCAGCCCGCACCATTTCGCAGGGGTGAACACGCGAAGCGTGTCCCACCGATTCCGCCACGAATCGCCGACTCGCTTGTTCGCGTCGAGGATCAAGAACTCCCGTCCCTGCCGCGCCAGGTGATAGCCGACAGAGAGTCCGGCTTGGCCGCCACCGATGATGACCGTCTCGCAGTGCCTTTCCATTGCTCGCCTCCTGTTGTTCGTCGGCGATCAACGTAGGTGCGCGACTCGGCTTTCGGCATCGAGCGAAATATCCAAACTTGCGGTGCGCTGCGAATGGGTATTTCTATGTACGGCCGGCTTGCAGGCCATGCTCGTACGCGTAGGCCGTGGCCGCGGCGCGAGTCGAGACCCCGAGCTTGGTGAAGATATTGCTCACGTGCCGTGCCACCGTTTTTTCGCTGATGAAGAGCTGCGCAGCGATGGCGCGGTTCGACTTGCCCGAGGCGACCAGGCGGATGACCTCGACCTCGCGAGCAGACAGGCCACCGGCTGGCTGCGAGGCGCCCAAGAGACCCTCGAGCCGAGTCACATCCGGCGCAGCGCCGAGCGTGACGAACGTCTTGCGCGCCGCATCCAACTCCATCGCGGCCGAATCCGCATCTCCGATGCGACTGCATGCGACGCCGATCAGGACTCGTGTCCGGGCGCCTTCGTAGGGAGCATCGAGCTCGCGCCACAGGTTCCAGGCGGACCGCAACGACCCCAGCGCCAGGCGAGGTTCGCCTGCAGCAAGCAGCACGGAACCGCTTGCGTATGCGGCAAGCGCGCGTACAAACGGCGCCTCGAGCGCTCGGGCGGCGCTCGCCAGCTCATCGCTGCCCCCGCGTGCCGCGTCGATGTCGCCGGTCGCGATCATGACCTCGACAAACGCCGGCAGGATTGCGCACCTGTGGCCAAGGTCCCGAGCCTCGTCGCGCTCGCGACGAATGGCCGCCGCGGCCGCATCAACATGTCCGGTTGCCAATCGCATCAGCGCCAGGCCCGGATTTGGCGACCTTCCCACCTGGCTGGCCTGCCCGAACGCCTTCTCGGCCGCTGTGAACTCACCCCTCAGCCGGTGTATCTCGGCAAGCTGATAGAAGGCCTCGCCCAGAGCCGGTTGCACGCGAGGTTCGGACAGCCGGGCGCACGCCTTGCCGGCCTCGGTGATCGCCTCGGTCCAGGAGCCGTGGATCTGCATCAGCTGCACCCGGTAGACAAGGCAGTTCCCGCGGTACTGGACGAGGCCAGGCTGCGACTCACACCACTCGTTCAGAGCCTCCGTCCATTCGGTGGCCCGCCTCAAGTCGAAGATCTCACGGCATCCATCGATGACCGTGCAGTAGACAATCCCAGCGACGATCGGCGAGACCTCGCCGGAGGTGACAGCGACCATGTTCTCGTCAAAAAGGCTAAGGCCCGCCTCGAGATCGCCGAGCGCGATCAGCGACTGACCCCTGCCCATGCGTCCCATGGCCTCAAGGTCGGGGTCGCCAAATCGAGACGCGATCTCCATGATCCGCGCGCAGGTTTCGCCGGCGGCCTGAACGTCTCCCTGCATCAAGGCCTGGAGGGCTGCCGGAATCAGCAGGTAGCCGGCCTCCACACAGTCGCGACGGCCATCGTCCAGCAGTCGCCTGCATCGGGCCAGCCAGCCGCCGGCCTGCGCCATATCACCGCGGTTCATCAGGTTCATGACCAGGTTCCCCGCAGAGCGGGCTGCTCGCAGGGTCTCACCACGCTTGAGAAAAGCGTTGTAGGCGCGCTGCAAGGTTTCGGCGGCTTCGTCCTCGCGACCCATGAGCTGCTCGGCGACGGCCAGGAGCTCCAGGTCTTCGGCCGCCAGCGGCTCCTTTGCGTCGGCGGCGCGCAGGCGTGTGTGCGTCTCCGACCAGTCGTGCTTGTCGTAAGCGGTGCGGCCGCGCGCGAGGTCGGTGGCCGCGCCCAACGTGCCTAGTCTCCGTACCTCAGGTCGCGGGGCTTGAGCGCCTTCCACCGCTCGATCCAACCCCCCTGGAGCTCAGGCTGGACCGGCTCGGCGGCCAACGTGCGCACAGCCTTCTCGACGCGCGCGGTGAACTCGCGTGAGCCTTCGCCTCGCTGGGGCACCATCGGCTTTCCGATGCGGACCCGCGCCGGCCCGGGCAGCGGAATCTTCTGGCCCCGAGGCATGATCTGGTATGCACCCTGAATGTGCATCGGGACCACGGGCGTGCCGGTCTCGTTGGCGAGGTGGCCAACGCCCGGCTTGAATTCCTGGATGCTGCCGTCGGGTGATCGGCTGCCCTCCGGGAACAGCACCAGGTTCCAGCCTGACTTCAGCAACCGGCTCGAGCTGTGCAGCTGGCCCTGGGCCCCACCCGTGCGCGAGAAAGGAAACGTGTTAAGGAACAGGCTCACGATGTTGCCCAGCAGCGGTCGCTTGAACCAGTAGTCGGCGGCTGCCGCGACCACCGTGCGCTCCCGCGCGCGGTCTGACAGCGCGTGCAGGATCAGCGACGTGTCCGCGTGGCTCGAGTGGTTGGCGGCGAAGATCACGGGCCGCTCGAGCTCTCTCACCCATTCCCTCCCCTCGACCTTCGGATGCGCCATCACCTCCGTAAACGGGAGCAGCAGACCGCGCTGGATGATGTAGCGCAGCGTGCGCACCGGCTCCTGGCGCGCCCATCCGAGGTCATGGGCGGGAGCGGGCACCACCGCCCCCTGCTCTGGCCAGGTTCGCGGCCGCGGCGTGCTCCAGTGCCAGCCTCGTCGCACGCGCGCCACGTCGCCGGCGATCCCACCCACGATCCCGGCCAGGTGATTCAGGCCGCGGTCGCCCGAGTACCAGGGCATCAGCTACTCGACATCACACAACATGATCGGGGGCATCCGCAGGTGCGTCACGCTCGGGTGACGTCCAACCGTCTGCTCGGCCATCTCGAACGCGTCCTCCAGCGTGGTGGCGCACTTGAACCCGAGGCGATGGACGACGTCCCGCTCGCCCCCGACCACGATGATGTCGCCCGCATGCTCCATCGCGTGGGCCGCCCAGTACCACGCATAGAACGGATGGGCGCCGTGGTACGCGTGAGACTTGCGGTAGAGCTGGCGGAACCACGGATCCTCGGCGAACCGGAGCTCGTATTTCGACTCGATCTCGAGCGGGGCCGTAGTGTCGGCGAGCACCTCGTCATAGAAGTCGATGTAGCTCGGGTGCTGGACCGCGTCGAATTCGTAGCGGCACGGGTGCGTGAGGATGAGGACGCCGCCCTTTCTCAATACTGGCTTTGAGCGGTAGAAATTGAAGAGATAGCCGATCCCCATGCACACCACCAGCACCGGGTTCATCGGCGCGTTGACGTTGTAGGGACCCAGGTAAGGGACGCCGATCGTCACGACATCGGTCTGGCCCTCCACGCGAACGCTGATCTGGTTGCGCACCGCCTCCAGGGTCTTGTCGTGCACCGCATCGACCTGGCCCGCATGAACAGCAGTCAGCCCGTACGGCGCCCGCATGGCGTGAAAGACATTGCGCTTGAACGCGGGCGGCGCCAGGTCGCTGAACTGCTTCATGCCAAGGAACATCGCCTGGTCTTGCGGAGTCCAGTCCGTCTCACGCTTCTGCATGAAGTTGGCGATTGCCGGGAATGCGTGGTTGTTGACCGTGGTCTCGATGTGGAAGACGCGCACCGTGTCTTCGATCAGCTGGCCCTGGCGGATGCATGAGTGATGTAGCGCGGAGTCGGGAGGGTTCATGTAAGACCGCGAGCCCAGAAGCGTCTTCACGTTGTGGTGGGCGCGAATGCCGCGATACGTGGCCAGCCCGGTGGACATCGACTTGTGGCCGCCGTCCATCGGCACCAGCGTGAGGTTCACGTAGACAACGAGATCCGACTCCGCCGCGCGCCTGTGGAGCGTGACCTCTTCCCCCTGCGCCGTCTTGCCGATGTAGACGTTGGCCTCCGGGTCCTCCCCGTCGTGCTGGTAGAGGCGGTCGGGCCAGAACGTGGTGTAGATGCGGTCTCCGACGATGTGGCGGACCTCGTCTGCGGTCATCCGCCGATGCAGGCCAAGCGCCGCGATAAGGTGGATGTCCTCTATGCCGGCCTCGGCGGCCATGTCGATGACCTCTTCCATGACCAGCTGGCGCACGTCGGGCGCGGCCATCGGAGGCAGCGGAAGGGAAAGGTCGTCGAACGCAATCGTCAGCTTCATGCCCCGCCGCAGGAGCGACTTCAAGGGGTCGTCCTCCAGGGGCCTGGCGAGCGCGCGCTTGATGGCGCGCTCCGGGTGCGCGATGGGGTCGAGGGGATCGGGCGGATAGACG
>DASXTG010000019.1:0-17872 GCA_036505515.1 Candidatus Dormiibacterota bacterium
CCCAGTGCTCGCAGCTCGTGGCGGCTGCGGATCAACACCGGCAGTAGGAACAGCGTCACCAGGGCGTCCTCGGCGACCACGATCTGGCTTGGGGTCAGGTGCGTGACGAGCTGGTTGCGGAAATAGGCGTCCGACGCCCACAGCGTCGCCGCCACCGCGACGAAAACCACCGCATACCTGTCGATCAGCCGGTTCATCGATCCCAGTTCAAACGCCCTCCGCCCTCGATTGCTTCCAATTGATCGCTCAAAGTATCCTGCCTCTGAGGCGACGTCCGTCACGGCCGGGGGTTGGAGTCATGGAGGTCAGGCGATGAGTGAAGTCCAGGTCTCGGAGGCCGAGATTGCGGTCCATTGGCGAGAGGAGGAGTACTACTCGCCCTCGCCGAAGTTCATCGGCCAGGCCAACGCCAATGACCCCGCGATCCTCGAGCGGTTCGCCGAGAAGAACTTTCCCGAGTGCTTCAAGGAATACGCCGATCTCCTGACCTGGGACAAGTACTGGCACACAACCCTTGACACCAGCAACCCGCCCTTCTGGAAGTGGTTTGTCGGCGGGCGGCTGAACGCGTCATACAACTGCGTCGATCGCCACCTGGAGAAGTACCGCAACAAAGCGGCTCTCATCTGGGTGCCGGAGCCCGAGGACCAGGTCACCCAGGCGATCACGTATCAAGAGCTTTACCGGCGCGTCAACGAGTTCGCCGCTGTGCTTCGGGACTTCTGTGGGCTCAAGGCGGACGACCGCGTGACCCTGCACATGCCCATGGTTCCGGACCTGCCGGTGACCATGCTCGCGTGCGCCCGCCTGGGCGTCATCCACTCAGAGGTGTTCGGCGGCTTCAGCGGCGCCGCCTGCGGCGACCGCATCGCCGACTCAGGCAGCCGCGTCCTGATCACGACAGACGCGTACTACCGGAACGGCGATCTTCTGGACCACAAGAGCAAGGCCGAGGAGGCGCTTGCGGCCGCCAAGAAGAACGGCCAGGACGTCGACAAGATTCTGGTCTGGCGGCGCCACACGGGCCAGAGCTCTTCCAAGGCGGAATGGGTCAAGGGTCGCGACTTCTGGGTGGACGAGCTGCTGCCCGAGCACAAAGGCAAGATCGTCGAGCCGGTGTCGATGCCTGCCGAGGCGCCTCTTTTCCTGATGTATACGAGTGGCACGACAGCACGGCCCAAAGGCTGTCAGCACAGCACGGGCGGCTACCTCTCCTACGTCGCGGGGACCTCGAAGTACTACCAGGACATCCACCCCGAGGACACCTACTGGTGCTTCGCTGACATCGGGTGGATCACCGGCCATTCCTACATCGTGTATGGACCGCTGGCCCTGGCCGCCACGAGTGTCATGTATGAGGGGGTGCCGACCTACCCCGACCCAGGCCGCCCATGGAGGATCGCCGAGCGCCTGGGGGTGAACATCTTCCATACGGCGCCGACCACGATCAGGATGCTGCGCAAGCTCGGACCCGACGAGCCCAAGAAGTACAACTACCACTTCAAGCACATGACCACGGTCGGCGAACCGATCGAGCCCGACGTATGGCGCTGGTACCACAGCGTTGTGGGCAAGGGCGAGGCCGTCATCGTCGACACCTGGTGGCAGACCGAGAACGGAGGCTTTCTCGGGAGCACCCTGCCGGCGCTGCAGAAGATGAAACCCGGAAGCTGCGGTCCTGGTGTCCTCGGCATCTTTCCCGAGATCCTCGACGAGAAGGGGAATTCCGTCCCGCCCGGGAGCGGCAAAGCCGGCAACATCTGCATTCGCAATCCCTGGCCAGGGATCTTCCAGACCGTCTACGGTCAGCCCGAACGGTTCGTCGACATTTACTACAAGAAGTACAACAAGGACAAGAAGAGCAAGGACTGGCACGACTGGCCCTACTTCGCCGGCGATGGCGCGCTTCAGGCCGAAGACGGGTACTTCCGGATCATCGGCCGGGTCGACGACGTCATCAACGTCGCCGGCCACCGCCTGGGGACAAAGGAGCTGGAATCCGCAACCATCACCGTCGAAGAGGTTGCGGAGGCGGCCGCCGTGCCGGTGATGGACGATCTGCGAGGTCGCGCGGTCGAGATCTACATCGCCCTGAAGCCCGGCTACAAGGCGAGCAAGCAGATCGAGGACAAGGTGTCGGCGGCGATCGAAAATCTCATCGGCAAGATCGCGCGACCGAAAAACGTCTGGATCGTGCCGGACATGCCAAAGACGAGGTCGGGCAAGATCATGCGCCGCGTCATCGCCGGCATCTCCAACTTCACCGGCACGGGCGACATAACGACGCTTGCGAATCCAGAGGTCGTGCAGACCATCCAACATCAGGTCCAGGCGCAGAAGGTCGAACGAGGCCAGGTGCCGCGCGAGCTGTCGGAGCAGGAGCTGGCCGAGATCAAGGCCTTCGGCCACGCCGAGTAGCAGAGTCTCCGTAAAGCGCCGCTGACGGCGGAAGAGCTGGCGTGTTGCGTCAAACGCTCCCTTGCCTCCCCACTTTGTGGGGAGGTCCCGCAGCGCCTGCGCGCCGCGGGGGAGGGGACGGTGGTAACCGAATGCTGATGGTGCAGACGTGAGGTCCCACGCCCGCGCGGTCGTCATCGGCGGAGGCGTGGGCGGCGCCGCCATCCTCTACTGGCTGGCGCGGCTCGGCTGGACCGACACGGTGCTGGTCGAGCGCTCACGGATTACCAGCGGGTCGACGTTTCACTCGGCGGGCCTGGTCGGGCAGCTGCGCGGCTCGCTCAGCCTGACCCGGATGATGATGAATTCGGTCGAGCTCTATCGTGCGCTTCGCGATGAAGTTGGCATGGAGACCGGATGGCACGAGGTCGGGTCGCTGCGGCTGGCCTCGAGCCCCGAGCGCATGGAGGAGCTGGCCCGCCAGGCCGGCTGGGCGAAGACCTTCGGCCTGCCCCTCGAGCTTGTCTCTGCACAAGAGGCCCAGCGAATGTTCCCGCCGATGTCCACCGACGGCGTGCTGGGCGCTGCTCATCTCCCAACCGACGGGTACATCGACCCGAGCCAGCTGACCTTCGCGCTCATAGAAGGCGCCCGGCGGCGGGGCGCCGAAATCAATGAGGACACGCGGGTCTCGGCCATCGAATCGGACGGCGGACGGGTCAGGCGCGTGGTCACCGACAAGGGCGCGATCGACACCGAGCTCGTCGTCAATGCGGGAGGCATGTTCGCGCCGGACATTGGCCGGATGGTCGGAGTGACCGTCCCGCTGGTCCCGATGGCGCATGAGTACCTGATCACGACGCCGTCCGGCTTGCCCCTCGACATGCCGACGATGCGCGACCCCTCACTGCTCGTCTACTACCGCCCGGAATCCGGCGGCCTGGTCATGGGTGGCTACGAGCGCGACCCGGCGCCGTGGGGCATGGGCGGAATCCCGGCCGATTTCAACGGCAGGCTCCTGGAGCCGGACTGGGATCGGTTCGAGCCCCTGATGACGAACGCGATCGTGCGGACTCCTTCGATCAAAGAGGCCGGCGTGGTGCGCCTGGTCAACGGGCCGGAGGCCTTCACGCCCGACGGCGAGTTCATCCTCGGCCCGTCGGAGGTTCGCGGCTTCTGGGTGGCGGCCGGGTTCTGCGCTCACGGGCTCGCCGGCGCCGGCGGCATGGGCCGGCTGGTTGCAGAGTGGATCGTCGACGGCAAGCCGGGCCTGGATGTCTGGGAGATGGATTCGCGCCGGTTCGGCCGCCACTACACGAGTCGCGATTACACGCTCGCCAGGACGCGCGAGGTGTACTCGACCTACTACGACGTCAAGTACCCGGGCCACGAGCGCAGCGCCGGCCGGCCGCTGCGGGTGTCGCCGGCATACCCGCGCCTGCAAGAGCTCGGCTGCGCGTTCGGCGAGAAGTCGGGCTGGGAGCGCGCCAACTGGTTCGAGCCCCACGCAAAGCGCGGCGACGAATCCCTGCGGCCGCGTGGGTGGGCGGGCCGCCTCTGGTCGCCCGCCATCGGCGCAGAGCACAGCGCGTGCCGTGAGGCAGCAGCGCTGTTCGACTTCACCTCGTTCGCCAAGATCGAGGTCCGAGGCAGCGGTTCGGCCGCATTCCTCGAACGCCTTTCGGACAATCGGGTCGCGCGGGCGGTCGGAGCGCTGACCTACACGCAGATGCTGAATGACGGTGGCGGCATCGAGTGTGACTTCACGATCACCAGGCTGGCCGAAGACCGCTTCCGCATCATCACCGGCACGGCCTTCGGGCAGCACGACCTGTTCTGGATCCGTGACCACGCCCCCGATGACGGCTCTGTCGAGGTGGAAGACCTCACTTCAGCGTTCGCATGCTTCGGTCTGTGGGGACCCAGGGCCCGCGACATCCTGCAGCCGCTGACGCCGGGCGACCTAGGCAACGCTGCGTTTCCTTACATGACCGCGCGGCAGCTGGCGATCGGTTCCGTGCCGTGCCTCGCGCTGCGCGTCACCTATGTCGGTGAGCTCGGCTGGGAGCTCTACTGCCCGTCCGAGTTCGGGCTGGGCCTGTGGGACACCATCTGGGAGGCCGGTCGGGCTCAGGGCTTGATCGCCGGCGGCTACAAGGCGGTGGATTCGCTGCGGCTGGAGAAGGGCTACCGGGTGTGGAGCTCCGACATCAGCCCTGAGGTCAGCCCATATCAGGCCGGCCTTGGCTTCTGCGTCAAGCTCGACAAGGGCGACTTCATCGGCCGCGAAGCTCTGGTCAAGGCGGGCGAAGCCCCCGCCGAGACGAGGCTGGCATGCCTCGTGCTGGACGACCCGCGGTCGGTCGCGCTCGGGTCGGAGCCCGTCCGCATCGAAGGCCGCGTCGCGGGGCGCGTGACCAGCGGGGGCTTCGGCTACACGGTCGGGCGATCCATCGCGTACGCGTATGTGCCCGCGTCATGTCGGACTGGTGCCGAGGTCGAGGTGGAGATCTTCGGCACGTGGGTCCACGGCGAGGTCGCTGACGAACCGCTGTTAGACCCGAAGGGCGAGCGCGTTCGCAGCTAGCCGCTCGAAGTGCTTGGTCGCGTATCCGGTGAAGTCGAAGTCCAGCTCCGAGATCCCGCTCTGGAGCACGCCCCACATCGCCTCACGGAGGTCGGACATGACCTTCATCATCCGGATGTCCCGAAGCCGATACGCAGGCGCATCGCCGAAGTAGGCCGCCAGCAGCTCGAGGTCCTCAGCCTCACCGAACTCGTGGTTCACCGAGAAGTTGGCGAGGTCGAAGAACCGGTCCCCCATCCCGGCGTACTCCCAGTCGACGATCCGGATCTCGCCGTCATCCAGGAAGTTGGCGTTCAGGAGGTCGTTGTGACACGGCACCTCGGGTTGAGGACCACGCGCGGTACGGATCCGGTCCGCGATCTCCTCGGCGGCCGTGTAGGCCGCGGGTATGGCCACGCCATGGGACTCCGCGTCGCGGCGGTACTGCTCGACCACGGCGAACGCGTCAAAGCGGCCAGAGATCGGGGCCGCCTCGTGGAACTTCCGCAGCGCGGCCGCGACCCGGCGGATGTTGCTCGGCTGGCGCATGTCGTCCGGCGGGATCGGGCGACCGTCGATGAATCGCGTGACGAGCCAGCCCTTGCTCTTGATGAAGGCCTCGACGGCCGGCCCGAGCCCGACCTCCGCCGCGCGAACGCTCGCCTCGTACTCGACCTGCCGATCGATCCCGAGCAGGTCTGTCTGGGCGCCGCCCATGCGCAGTACGAAAGCGTTGCCGTCGACCTCGACCTTGAAGTTGTGGTTGGTGATACCGCCCGACAGCGGCTCGATACGCGCGCCTCGATCCGGCCAGAACCTATCGACCGCGGCGTGAACGTCCACCTGACTTGGGGCGAGTTTAGTGGTGTGCTTGAATGACTGGACGATGGAGTTGGGTGAGGAGCTGAAGGACCTTCGCGAGCGCTACGTGCCGCGTGGCCTGACCACCGCCCACCCGATCGTCGCCGACCACGCCCAGGGCTCCGAGCTGTGGGACGCGGCCGGCAAGCGCTACATCGACTTCGCCGGTGGGATCGGCGTCATGAACGTCGGCCACAACCACCCGCGCGTCATGGAGGCCGTCCGAGCGCAGCTGGACCGCGTCACCCACACCGCATTTCAGGTCGTGACATACGAGCCGTACCTGCGCCTGGCGCAGCGTCTCTGCGAGATGGCGCCCGGCGTGGGCGCGAAAAAGGCGATCTTCTTCAGCACGGGCGCGGAGGCGGTCGAGAACGCGGTCAAGATCGCGCGCGCCCACACCGGCCGCCCTGCGGTCATCAGCTTCACGGGCGGCTTCCACGGCCGCACGCTCCTGGCGCTCACCCTGACCGGGACCGTGAATCCCTACAAGCAGAACTTCGGCCCCTACGCGACCGAGGTCTACCAGGCTCCTTTCCCGTATGAATACCGAGGCTGGACATCAGACCGCGCGCTGGCAGCGCTGCGGGAGATCCTCCAATCGTCGGTCTCGCCCGAGCGGGTCGCAGCGGTGATCATCGAGCCGGTACTGGGCGAGGGCGGGTTCGTCCCCGCGCCACCGCATTTCCTTCGCGAGCTCCGCGAGCTCACCGAGCGTCACGGGATCCTTCTCATCGTCGATGAGATCCAGACCGGGTTCGGGCGCACAGGCCGCTTCTTCGCGATCGAGCACTCCGGGGTGGCGCCAGACCTGGTGACCGTGGCCAAGAGCCTGGCCGCCGGCTTCCCCTTGTCGGCGGTGGTCGGACGCGCCGAGGTCATGGACGCCCCAGGGCCCGGCGGGCTCGGCGGCACCTTCGCCGGCAACCCCGTCGCCTGCGCCGCCGGTCTTGCAGTGTTCGACGTGATGCGCGACGAACGGCTGCCCGAGCGGGCCGCGCGGATCGGGTCCGTTGTCGAGGAGCGCATGCGAAGCTGGGCGAGCGAGCACGAGCTGGTAGGCGACGTGCGCGTCATGGGCGCGATGGCGGGAATGGAGCTGGTCCGCGACCGCAAGACCAAAACGCCCGCGGACTCGGAGACGGCGAGCCTCCTGGGGCTCGCACGGGAACACGGACTCATCCTGCTGCGCGCGGGCATGCACCACAACGTGATCCGCACGCTGATGCCACTGAACATTCCGGATGAGCAGCTGGAAGAGGGACTGGACATCATCGGCTCGGCGCTGGCAGACGTCGCCGGCCGTGCGCCTGCAGCCGCCGAGGGGCCGCGCCAAAACGTGAGGAGAGACAGTTGAGCACCACCATGAAGCGCCACGAGATGTACATCGGCGGAAAGTGGGAGACCAGCACCGGCGGCGAGTTCCAGGAGGTCGTCAACCCAGCGACCGGAAAGGTGATCGCCAAGGTGCCAAAGGGTACGGCTGAGGACGTCGACCGCGCAGTTGCAGCCGCGCGCAAGGCGTACGACGAGGTTTGGTTCGACACCACGCCGCGGGAGCGCAGCGAGAGGTTGCTCAAGCTCGCAGCCGTCATCGAGGAGCACGGTGACGAGCTCGCACGGCTGGAGTCAGAGAACGTTGGCAAACCGCTGGCGCCGACGATCTCAGAGGAGATCCCGCCGATCGTCGACTGCTTCCGCTTCTTTGCGGGCGCCGCGCGCCTGCTCGAGGGCAGGGCCGCGGGCGAATACATGAAGGGGTTCACGAGCATCCTCCGCCGCGAGCCTCTGGGCGTGGTGGGCTCGATCGCGCCCTGGAACTATCCGCTGATGATGGCCGCCTGGAAGCTGGGCCCAGCCCTGGCGGCCGGCAATACCGTCGTCCTGAAGCCGTCAGAGTGGACGCCGCTCACAGCGCTCCGGCTCGCCGAGCTGGCGGCTGACATCCTGCCGCCTGGTGTGCTGAACGTCATCACCGGCGACGGCGAGCCCGTCGGGGCCGGCATTGTGCGGCACCCGGGTGTCGCCATGGTCTCGCTCACCGGGGACGTCGCCACCGGCAAGGAGGTGGCCAAGGCCGCGTCATCGACGCTCAAGCGCGTCCACCTCGAGCTCGGCGGCAAGGCCCCGGTGATCGTCTTCGACGACGCAAGCCTCGATGCGGTCGTCGAGGGGATAAAGATCGCCGGCTTCTTCAACGCCGGCCAGGACTGCACGGCAGCCACGCGCGTGATCGCCGGCCCGCACATCCACGACAGGCTCCTCAACGACCTCGTGCCGGCGGTGGAATCGCTGAACGTGGGAGACCCCGAAGCGCAGGACACCGAGATGGGACCGCTCGTGTCCGAAGAGCAGGTCGAGCGCGTGTCGGGCTTCGTCGATCGCGCCCGCAAGACGGGTTCCGAGGTCCTGGCAGGTGGCGCCCGCATCAAGCGTGCCGGCTCCTGGTACGAACCGACGGTGGTGGTGCCCAGCGGACCGGATGCGGAGATCGTGAAACGCGAGGTCTTCGGCCCTGTGGTCACGGTGCAGAGGTTCAGCGACGAGGAGCAGGCGCTGGCGTGGGCGAACGGGGTCGACTACGGCCTGGCCGCGTCGGTCTGGACCCGCGACGTCGGGCGCGCGCTGCGGATGGCCCGGCGGCTGCAGTTCGGGACCGTCTGGATCAACGCCCACATCCCGCTGGTCAACGAGATGCCGCACGGCGGGTACAAGCAGAGCGGCTACGGCAAGGACATGTCGATCTACTCGCTCCAGGAGTACACGCAGATCAAGCATGTGATGGTCGCGCTCGACTGAGCGCCTCAATCGAGAAGCGGCCCCTGGCGCTTCGGCTCCAGGGCGTGCGGAAGAGCTACGGGCCGGTGGTGGCGGTCGACGGCATCGACCTCACGGTCGAGGAGGGAGAGTTCTTCACCCTTCTCGGGCCCTCGGGCTCGGGCAAGACCACCTTGCTGCGGCTCATCGCGGGGTTCGAACGCGCGGACTCCGGAAAGATCGAGCTTGGCGGCCACGACGTCACCTCTGTGCCGCCGCACCTGCGCGAGACGAACACCGTCTTCCAGGACTACGCGCTGTTTCCGCACATGACGGTGGCTGAGAACATCGGCTACGGCCTCAAGGTCAAGGGCGTTCCGGCCGCGGATCGCCGCGTGCGTGTCGAGCGGGCGCTGCGGATGGTGCGCCTGGCGGGGCTCGACAAGAGGCGGCCGAACCAGCTCTCTGGCGGCCAGCGGCAGCGGGTCGCACTGGCGCGTGCGGTCATCAACGAGCCGGAGGTCCTCCTTCTCGACGAGCCGCTCGGAGCCCTCGACCTGAAGCTGCGCCAGGAGATGCAGCTCGAGCTGAAGCGAATCCAGAAGGACGTCGGCATCACCTTCGTCTACGTGACGCACGACCAGGAGGAGGCGCTGACGATGAGCGATCGCATGGCTGTGATGTCCAGCGGGAAGATCGAGCAGATCGGCCTGCCGGTCGAGGTGTACGAGCGACCGGCAACCGAGTTCGTGGCCGGGTTCATCGGCATCTCGAACGTGCTGGAGCGGAACGGGACCCGGTTCGTGATCCGCCCCGAGAAGATCCAGCTCCTCCTGGAGGGCGAGCAGGCCGGCGCGGGGATGAGCATCGAGAAGGGAGTTGTCGAGCAAATCGTCTACGTCGGGGTGTCGACGCGCTTCATGGTCCGGCTCGACCAGGGCGAGCAGCTGGTCGCGGTACGGCAGAATATTGATGCGCCAGGTCGCGCCCTACGCTACGAGGGTCGCAGAGTGCAACTCGCGTGGGAGCCTGACCAGGCGTATGTTCTCGATCGCGGAGGCACTGCCGAAGCCGAAAAGGCTACCGAGGAGATAGGTAAGGGATGAGTGAAATAGAAGCTGGGTCGGTCGGATTCCGCCGACTCGCGATCGTGGCCGCCGCAGCACTGGTTGCGGTGGCGGCCTGCGGAGGGAACACCACGGGGGGCTCCACGAGCAAGCCGCCGCCCACTGCGAACATCAAACCGCCGACTTCTGTCGGCGCCGGCGAGGGCCAGCTCAACCTGATCGCGTGGGAAGGCTACGTGGACACGTCCTGGACAAAGCCTTTCACCGCCAAGACCGGGTGCAAGGTCAGCCCGAAGTACGCCGGCACCTCCGACGAGATGTTCACGCTGATGGCGGATGGCGGCGGCGGCCAATGGGACATGGTCTCGGCTTCCGGCAATGCAAGCATCCGTCTCATTTACGCCGGCGACGTCAAGCCGATGAACCCGGATCTCATTCCGGACTGGCCGAACTTCCAGACCTACTTCAAGGCGCCCCCGTACAACACGATCAGCGGCATCCACTACGGAATCTCGCTGCAGTGGGGGCCCAACGTCCTCCTCTACAACACCAAGAAGTTCCCGACCGCGCCGACCAGCTGGTCGGTGATCTACGACAAAGGTCTGTCCGGTCTCATCACCGCCTACGGCGACCCGATGACGATCGCCGACGCCGCCCTCTACCTGGCCAAGGCGAAGCCAGACCTCGGCATCAAGGACCCGTATGAGCTGACGCAGAAGCAGTTCGATGCGGCGATCGCCCTGCTCAAGGAGCAGAAGCCGCTGATCAAGAAGTACTGGGGTGGAGCCGCTGACGAGATCGCGCTCTTCCAGAACGGTGACGTGATGGTAGGCGCCGCCTGGCCGTACCAGACGATTCAGCTCAAGCTCGCCAAGGCACCGGTCGCCGACACCATCCCCTCAGAGGGGGCCACCGGCTGGGGCGACACCTGGATGCTCGCCACCAAAGCCCCACATCCCAATTGCGCCTACCTCTGGACCCAGTGGGTGAGCACACCGGTGGTGCAGGCGGAGCAGGCGCTCTATTTCGGCGAGACCCCGGTCAACACGAAGGCCTGCGCGCAGATGGAGGTGCAGTCGCCCGGCTCGTGCGCCCAGTACCACGCGGACGCGCCCGGCTCGTACTTCGACACCATCAAGTTCTGGAAGACCCCGATCGCCGACTGCGGCAACGGCAGCCTGACCTGCGTTCCTTACGAGAAATGGCAGAGCGCCTGGACCGAAATCACCGGGTGACCTTGCGCTGACGTGGCGATAGCAGCTACCGGACGGCCCCGCAAAGGCGGCGAGGCCGTCCGGCTCCAGGCCATCGTCTGGCGGATGCCTTGGCTGCGCGCGACGCTGCTGCTCATACCGCCGCTCGGATGGTTCGTGCTCGTCTACCTCGCCTCGCTCGTCCTGCTCCTTGTCACTGCGTTCTGGACGATCGACACGTTCACAGCCGAGATCCTGCAGGTCTGGAACCTGGACAACTTCCGGGTCATCTTCACCGAAGCCACCTACCGGAACATCATCTGGCGAACTGTCGCGCTTGCGGCATTGGTGACCGCCACGGATGCGGTGCTTGCGTTCCCCTTCGCCTATTACATGGCCCGCGTGGCCTCACGCCGCGTCCAGACCATCCTGTTCGCGGCCGTGCTGCTGCCGCTGTGGGCCAGCTACCTCGCGCGGGTCTACGCGTGGATCCTCATCCTCAACCACAGCGGGCTGCTCAACTGGAGCCTGCTTTCGATCGGCCTACCGCCGGCCGAGATTGGCTACACGAACGTCGCGATGTGGGTGGTGTTCGCGTACATCTGGCTGCCTTTCATGATCATCCCCACCTACGCCGCGCTCGAGCGCGTCCCAGAGTCGCTGCTCGAAGCGGCCGCCGATCTCGGAGCGCGGCGGTGGCGAACACTTCGCGACGTTGTGCTTCCCCTGGCCCTTCCCGGTGTGGTCGCCGGCTCGATCTTCACCTTCTCGTTGACGCTCGGCGACTACATCACGCCGATCCTGATCGGAGGCGCGGGGGGCCAGGGCGCACGCGACTTCCTTGGCGGCTCCGTCTTCATCGGCAACGTGGTCTACAGCAACGTCGGGATCGCCAACAACGTGCCTTTCGCGGCCGCGCTGGCGACGATCCCAGTCGGAATCATGGCCGTGTACCTGCTCGCGGCCAAGCGCCTGGGCGCCTTCGAGGCGTTGTAGTGGAGGGATTCTGGACGCGCTTTGCCCTGCGAATCTGGGTCGGCGTCATCCTGCTGTTCCTGTTCATCCCGATCCTCCTGATCTTCGTGTACGCCTTCAACCAGTCGAACATCGAGAGCTGGCCGATCCCTGGCCTGACGCTGAAATGGTTCGGCCAGACCTGGAACGACCCCGAGGTTCACAGCGCGGTGCTGTTGTCGCTGCAGGCAGCAAGCGCGGCCACGGCTTTGGCGTTGGTGCTGGGCTCATGCGCCGCATTCGCGATTCACCGCCTCGCATTTTTCGGCCGCGACGTCGTGAGCCTGTTGTTCGTCCTGCCCCTCGCCCTCCCCGGCATCATCACGGGGATGGCGCTCAACGCCTCGTTCCACTTCAGCGGGATCACGCTGTCGCTCTGGACGATCGTGGTCGGCCACACGACCTTCTGCATCGTCGTCGTCTACAACAACGTGCTCGCCCGCCTGCGGCGGACCCAGGGTTCACTGATCGAGGCAGCCGCCGACCTCGGTGCGAACGGCTTTCAAACCTTCAGGGACATCACCCTGCCGCTGATCTCGACGTCGGTGGTGGCGGGGGCGATGCTCGCGTTCGCACTTTCGTTCGACGAGGTGATCGTCACCACCTTCACATCAGGCGCCCAGAACACGCTGCCGATCTGGATCTTCGGCGCCATCCGCCTCGGGCAGCGTCTGCCGGAGGTGAACGTTGTCGTCTCGTTCGTGATCCTGGTCACGATCATCCCGGTCGTCATCGCGGCGCGACTTACCGGCGGCAGCGGCGTCGCCCGGGTCCAGGCCGGACGTTGAGGGCTCAGACGGTGGGCGACTCGGCCCGGGATCCGCTCGGATGCGGCGGCGGGCGCAGGTCTTGCACCAGCCGGATCATGGCGTAGATCCAGGCCGGAACGAAGGCGATCGCCAGTCCCAGGGATTCTCCCCAGGGCTGCTGCGCAGCCGACGTGCCGATGATGAAGTAGCTGAGCATCTGGTAGATGCCAAATGCGGCGGACGGGATGCCGGCGATTGCGGTCACGACCGTGATCGCCAGCAGGGTTCCGCGCGTGATCCAGCCCGGCGAGCCACCGGGCATCCCCGACACCGCGCGCGCCAGGTAGTAATGGGCGACCACCACCAGCACGCCGACCACGAGCAGCGTGATGCCGAGGACCAGATCCTGGCCGCGCTGCTGAGTCAGAAAGTCGGGCGGCATTCCGCCGTCCCCTGGCGGCTTTCCGCCGGCTTCGATTGGATATGCCTGCGGGGTGTAGTAGGAGTAGGCGAGGTTGATGAATGCGAGGGCTGCCTTGATCATGATGCCCACACCGACGAGGCCCATCACTAGGCCCGCGATCAAAGCCACGCGCGCGTAAAGGGCGGTTGCGGTGGCGAGGGTGAATGGCTCGGCACCCCGGGCCCTCGTAAAGCCGACGATCACCCAGGCGATCAGCCCGAGGACCGCCACCGGGATCAGGAAGCCTAGGACGGACAATGCGATCAGCTCGATCGCCTAGCCGACACGGCCGCTATCCGCCCTTGGCTATTTGATTACCAACCCAATCAGGAACGAGGCCATCCACAGCGCCAGCCCGACGCCTATCAGGCTGACCTTCCTGTAACCCCAGCCGATCGCGGCGAGAACGAAGGCTATGAAGGCGAGGATCAGGAGGATGACGCTCAAGGTCAGGTGCCCGAGGCTACTGATGAACGTCGAAAGCACCCACAACGCCAGACCGATTGCGATCAGGTCGATCTTCTTATAGCCCCAGCCGATCGCGGCGAGTATGAAGGCTATGAACGCGATGAGGAGGAGAAGCGTGGTTATGCTCACAGGCGCATTATCCATCAGCGGTCAGCGATCTTCAATCGTGGATGCAGGAGGGTTCCAGACGGAGGGGATGACGGCGTGACCGAGATCACAGTCGTGCCGGTCAGGTGCGCGTCAGATCTCCAAGGAGGTGGACGCCCCAGCCCGGCGGCAGCAGCCGCTCCAACCAAACAGACGCCCTATACATGAAGCGGTTTAGGGCGAGGTAGGTCGGGTCCGGCACGACGCGAAGCTCGGCAACGGTGAGCCCGCTGTCCGCGGCCTGAGCGCGAAGGTCGCTGACGGTGTTCGCCCGGTACTGGACCGCGAAGGTGTCGGCTTCTGCGCGGCCGTAGACCCAGGGCACCACCCGGCGCTGAAGTGCCGGCAGCGCGCGACCCAGCCGGTTCAGCCGCAGCAGCGGATGGCGCAGGTTCGGGGTGAGAAAGACGAAATGTCCTCCGGGTCGCAGCACGCGGCGAACCTCACCAAGGACGACTCGTGGATCGCGGAGGTGCTCCAGGACCCAGATGCTGACCACGAGGTCGAACGACTCTGCGGTGAATGGGAGCTGCTCCCCGCGGCCGCGCATCACCGGCAGCCCGTGTGATCGGTGCTCCGCGAGCGACGAGGCGTCCGGGTCGAGGCCGGCCGCAAGCCTCACGTCTCGCCAGAAGAGCTCGACCACGCCTCCGCGGCCGCAGCCCAGGTCCAGGACGCGACTCTCCGGGGTGACGTGGCCGCGGACGAGCCCTTCGAACTGCTCGCCGCTCGAACGCCAGCCTGGGTTTGCCGCGCGGTAGCGCTTTCGGTATTCGTTCTGGACGTCGAGGGGTAGCAGAGCCTCTTTCGGCATGCTGCGGCGCATTTTGACGCCCGCAGCGCTCGGGCGGCCTGGGCGTAGCTATAGTCGGCGAGATGCTGTCCCTGAAGACGATGGCCGCGGTCACGATTGCGCTTCTGCTTGGTGCCTGCGGTGGGTCGCCCGCACCGCGAGCTGGGGCCTCGGGCGGCCCAGAAGAAGCCAGCCCATCGTCGTCCGCACCCGCCAGCCCGTCGGCAGGCCCGTCCGGCGCCCCAGGTCCTCCCACACTCGTCCACTGCTCCAGCGCCGTGCCCGCCGGGGACAACCTGGTCATCGGGACCATCACCGGGGACAACACCGTCGTCGTCCGTGACATCCAGGACCCCTCCCATGCTCGCAACCTCTGCCGATTCGACGCCGGAGCCTTCAGCCCGCAGTTCATAAGCGCGTCAGAGGTCGTTTACTTGACTGCGACCGGACAGATGATCAGGGCCAACCTGGCCAGTGGCGCCACCACCCTCATCGCGACCCCTGGGGCCGGATTCGCATCCGGCCTTTACTCCGTCAGCCCGGATGGCCGGTCCGTGACGTACATGAATGGAAGCGCCTGGCATCTGGTGAGCGCATCAGGTGACCGGGTGCTGACAACTCTGCCGCCGATCCCCGGGCGTGGCGTGAGCCCTGACGAGGACGACTTCTTTCTCAGCTTCTCGCCTGACGGCCTGTACATCGCCCTCGTCCAGACCTTTGCCAATGGCGGCACCGGCGCGACTGCTCCCGACCAGGTGCGGCGTGCCGGCGACGGGTCGCTGGTCTTTTCCACGACCGGCATGACCATGGGGGTGTGGGCCTCACGGCCGAGCCGTCTTTTCTTCCGAGATTCTTCGGGGTCTATGCGGCGTTGGGATGCCACTACCGGCATGACGACCATGCTGGCGCTGCACTGGATACACCCGCGCTCATCGCCAGACGGTCGGTGGGTCGCGTACACATTCCGCACGCCGAGCGGTTTGGGCGGCGTTGGTTTCTACGGCGTTCAGAGCAACAGCGTCGCGAACACCTCTCCGCCTGGCCGCTCCGGCGCCAGGTTCCTCAACAATGATCTGGTGTGGTACATCGGCGAAAAGGCGTGCAGCAGCTGCTTCGGTGGGCAGCCCACGCCGACTGGCGTGACCTACATCTACAGCATCGCCAGCGCATCAGAGGTCGTGTCACGGCTCACGAGCGTGCTCGACGCCTGGCCGCACGCAACCAGCCCGGGTCTGTGATGGACGCCTTAGCCGTTCTGCAATTCCAGCTCAACGGATCGTTCAACCTCCTCGCGGAGGTAGCAAATGAAGCCACCGACGACGAATGGAGGGCGCGCGCATTTCGCGGCGCGAATCTGCTCGGATTCACCATCTGGCACGGCGCCCGCACGATCGACTGGGCTGTGAACTGGGTGTTGCGCGAGGACTCGGAGCTCGCTGACGGCGCGGACTGGAGTGATCTGTGCCCGGCCGGCGCGGTGTTCGGTGCGGGGGCATCTCGAGACGCCGCCGACGCTGTCGCGCTGGAAATTCCGAGGACCAGGGTGCTCGACTACATCGAGGGGCTTCGCGCACAGGTGATCCCGTGGTTGAGCGGGCTTGCTTCAGAGGAGCTCACGGGCAGCGTCGACTTGAGAGCTCGGCAAGCGTCGAAGCCCGAGTACATGGCGCCCGCTGTCTGGGGCGAGATCGAAGACCTCAACGGGATACCGAAGTGGCAGTTTCTCGTGCGGCCATGTGTATCCCATATCCGCGTCCACTACGGCGAGGCCAAGAGCCAGCTCGAGGGCCTCAGGACGGCGCCCGCCAGCTAGCCCTGAGTCGGTTCCGGACGCCAATGTGATCTGGTTCCTCGGGGTCTGTACTGCGTTTTCCTTTTTATGGACATGACGACGCTGATTGTGCAGGGCGTGATCGTGCTGATGATCATCGCCATCATCGTGGCTTTCGTGCGCGCAGCTCTAGCAAAGCGGCGCCCAACGCTGAAGCCTCTGGCGGCGGAAGCGATCGACCGTTACGGGAATGCATGGGACCACATCGAGGCGCGATTCCTGGACGCGCCGGAGCAGGCGATTCGTGAGGCCGATTCGCTCGTGGTGGCCTTGCTGAACGAGAGAGGCCATCCGCTGGAGGACCACACGCTCCCTCGCCACCTGACGCTAGCCCGAAGTGAGGGCACCGCAAGGCAGGGAAAAGGGACGGAGAATCTGCGCCATTCGATGCTCCACTACCGCGCGGTTGTGGAACAGATGGTCGGTAAGCGGTACCGCGAACGGGCGCGCACCGGCCGCCGAGAGACCGCGTAGGGCGGCGGTTCACCCGGTCTGACGTCGCGACGGGCTAGTCGTGCCCGCGATTCTTTGGGGCCTTAACCGAATTTGCTTGACAGTACGAACATATGTTTGTAGACTATGGCTATGTTGGGGGAAGGGGGCACAGATCTGCAGAAGCTGCAGGCGGCGGTGCGCGAATTTCAGGACCGTGAGGGGCGCCGCGTAGACCCCAGAGATCTGCGGGCGGTCATCGACGCCCTGGAGGTGGAGTTCGCGGCCGAGGTCCGCGCCACCCAGCAGACAGGCGACCACCTCGCCGAGGGCCTGATCACTGTCAGCTCCTGGGTCGGGCGCGAGTGCGGAATGTCGACGACCTCGGTCGCCGATCGGCTCTGTGTGGGGACGCAGCTGGAGTCGCTGCCCAAATTGGCGGCCGCGCTCAGATCAGGCGAGATCAGCTTTCAGAAGGCGGCCGTGCTCTGCCACCTCCGCGACCGGCTCGGCGCCGACCAGAAGGAGCGCTACGACGAGGACGAGATGCTCGGGCATGCGCGCCAGAACTCGGTCGCCAATCTGCGCTTCTTGTGCCGCTACGCCTGGCACGTCGCCAACCCGGACGGCTTCTTCAACGAGGCTGAGGCGGACTACTCCCGGCGCCGGCTGCACGTGAGCCTGATGGCGGATGGGATGCATGCGATCGATGGCGTGCTCGACCCCGCCGGCGGGGCAGCCGTGCGCACAGCGCTCGACTCTCTGGCCAAGCGCCGTGGTCCCGAAGACGACCGCGACCACAAGCAGCGGATGGCGGATGCCCTGGTCGAGGCCATGCATCACGCCATGGACGAGGGCCGGCTGCCCAAGCGCAACGGGGTCCGGCCGCACGTCAACCTGACGACCACGCTCGAAGGCCTGAGGTGTGAGCTCGGAGCGCCGGCGGCAGACCTCGAGCTCTCGCTGCCGATCTCGACGCGAACACTCGATCGAATCGCCTGTGACTCCACCATGTCGCGCGTCCTGCTTGCGGACTCGGTGGTGATCGACGTCGGCCGGGCGACACGGGTGGTCTCAGCTCCCACCCGGCGGGCGCTGCGGACACGCGATCGGGGCTGCCGCTGGCCAGGCTGC
>DASXTG010000020.1:0-12567 GCA_036505515.1 Candidatus Dormiibacterota bacterium
GCTCGGCGGCGCGGTTGCGAAGCCAGCCGCCGATTCGCGCGTCACCCGAGTTGTCGACGACCATGGCCTCGAAGTCGGCTTTGGTATGGGTGAATACGGACAGCAGCCATCGCTCGGCGTCGGGCTGCCAGCCGTGGACGACCGTGAGGAGCGTGACCGCGCGTGGACTCGGAGCCGGCTCGCTCGCGGGCGGAGCCTTGACCGCCTGCAGCTCGCTGCCGGTTGCGCTGTCGACGACGTCCCAACCGCCTTCACGCAGCTGCTCGCGCAACCTGTCGGCGGCCTCGAAGTCGCGGGCCCGACGAAGCTCGACGCGCTTCTCGAGGATTCTCTGCGCTTCGGTCCTATCCGTTCTTCTTGGCTTTGACCGCCGCGGTGAGGGCGGGCACGATCTTCAGCGCGTCGCCTACGACACCGAGGTCCGCCATCTTCATGATCGGCGCCTCGGCGTCCTTGTTGATGGCGATGATGACCTTCGACGATTTCATGCCCACGGTGTGCTGCATGGCGCCTGAGATGCCGACCGCTATGTACACGCCCGGCCGCACAGACTTCCCGGTTTGGCCGACCTGCATCGAGTAAGGGACCCAGCCCGCATCGACCACTGCACGGCTGGCGCCGACCGCGCCTCCCAGGGCGCCGGCCAGAGCCTCGAGCAGCGGAAAGTTGTCCGGACCGCCCATCCCACGCCCGCCACTTATGACGACCTTGGCATCCTCGAGCTTCACCTTCTCGGAGGCTTCGACGACTCGCTCCACGATGTGAGCTCGCTTTGAGCCTTCGCCTACCGAAACGGCCAGCTCCTTGACCTCAGCTGTACCGCCCGTCTCAGACGGTTCGAATGACTTTGGCCGGATCAGAACTATTGCCGGCTTGTTGTTGGCTCGCATCGAGGCGACTTTGGCGCCTCCGAAGTAGGGGACCTTGGCGACGAGGCCACCATCCTTCGCGGTGATGTCCGCTGCATTCGATATGAGGCCGACTCCCAGGCGTGCAGCAAGGCGCCCGGCGACCTCACGCGAGTCCGATGTGAAACCGAACAGGATGAGATCCGGCGGCTCCTGCTTATGCAGAGAAGCGAGGGCGTCAGTCGCCGGCTCCGCGATGTAGTCGTCGAAGGACTTGTCCTCATTGACATGAACCACTTTGGCGCCGTGCTTGCCCAGCGTTGCTGCAGCCGCCTTGGCGCCGCTTCCCAGCGCTATCGCATCGACGTCGCCCATCTCTCGTGCCTTTGACATCAGCTCGAGAACGGTCGTCTGCAGCTTCCCCTGGTTGAGCTCCGCAAACACCCACACCTTCGCCATCGCTTAGACCACCTTGGCCTCGGCAAGCACCTGGATGATCCGGTCCACAGCCTTGCCGTCGTCTTCGATGATCTCGCCAGCCTTGCGGGCCTCGGCGTCGGCGACGCCCTCGATAGTCTCGGCCGGCTGGCCGGGATCGACACCAAGATCGCCCAGTCCAACCTGTTTGACCTCTTTCGACCGCGCGGCCATGATGCCCTTGAGCGAGGCGTACCTCGGCTCGGCGATGCCGGCGGTGACTGTGATCAGGACAGGCGTCGCCGCCTCCACCACCTCGTAGCCGTCCGCGGTCTGTCGGTGGATCTTGATCGTCGAACCGGCAACATCCACCTTTTTTGCAACGGTGAGCTGAGGCACGCCCAGCAGCTCGGCGAGCATCGGCGGCACCATACCGGTGCTGCCGTCATAAGACTCAGTCGCGCATATCACCACGTCTGGCGACTCCGCTTTGATGGCCGCCGCCAGCACCCTGGCCGTGAGCAAGGCGTCCGCGCCCGCGAGCTGGCTGTCGCTGATGAGGATCCCGCGGTCCGCTCCCATCGACAGACCCTTGCGAATGGCATCCCTTGCCCGCTCGGGGCCCATCGACACCAGGACCACCTCTCCCCCATGCGCCTCTTTCAGCTGCAGGCCCTCCTCGATGCCGCATTCATCGCCAGGATCAAGCACGACCTCTTTTTCACGCGACACCGTGTTGTCCGCTTCGAGCACGGTGGCGGAGTTGGGGTCGGGCACCTGCTTGACGGTGACGACGATCTTCACAACAAAGCCTCCAGCGGGGGAAAGTCAGTCAATTATCGCGGGCGTAGGAAGGCGCCATGGAAGCGCCTGTAGTCGTCCGGCGTGTTCAGGCTCTCGAACTGCTCGGGATCAATTCCATCGAGCCAGGTGACGTCCAGCCGGCTCACCACGTCCGCGGCCTTCAGCTCCCCTGCATTGAGAGCCGCGATGATCACCGGCAGCGCCGACTTTCGATACGCGGCGCAGACAGGCTCTGGGCGATCGCCGAAGCGCGGAATCGCCGCGTCACAATGGTGCGCAGCGGTGACCGCCATCTGCGCCACGGAACCGCTGACGTAGGGCATGTCGCACGCGATGGCGAAGCTGACCTCCGTGCGCGCCGCCGCCAGGCCAGCCTCGATGCCGGCGAGCGGGCCGCGGCTGCTTCGCCGGTCGAAGACAAGCCGGTACGGGACGTGGTCTTCGAGCTGCTCGGGTTCGGCGAAGGAAACCAGCACGTCTGAGAAGGCGGGCGCCAGCCGGTCCACCATCCAGCGCAGCAGCGTCGTGTCGCCCACCTCGAGCCAGGCTTTCGGCCTGCCCATGCGGCGGCTCTCGCCTCCAGCGAGCACGAGCAGCGTCGCTTCCATCGGCACCATAGTGTCCCGTCCCCGAAGGTCCTTGCATCTTCGCGTCCTGGGCGGCCGGGCGCCTTCGGCGCTGAAGCCTGCGTCAAGGGGCCCGGCGCCGCGTTGTTACGCATCTGGCGATGCGCTCCTAGCCGCGCCGCCCTTTCCTTGGCTCCGGCCGCCAATGCCGCGAAATCCGCTGCGGACCTCGAGGCCGGGGCACTATCATCGCCGCGCTGTGAGGGCGATCGACTTCCACGTTCACCTGCCCACACCGGAGTGGCTCGACGTCTCGATGAAGGGATACGTGGAGGCCGCCGAGTCTTACTTCCGCTCCAAAGTCGTGCGCATCTCGCTGGACGAGCTGGCGCACGAGTACGAGGACCTCGACGTGCTGGCTGTGCTGCTGGCCTGGGACGCCGAAACCGCCACCGGCCGGCCCCGCGTCCCCAACGAGCTCGTGGCTCAGGCGTGCCGAGACCACCCCCAGGCATTCGTCGGGTTCGGCAGCGTCGACCCCCTCAAAGGAGACGCCGCCATCGCCGAGCTCGACCGGATCCACGACCTGGGGCTCAAGGGCGTCAAGCTCCATCCCTCGCTGCAGGCCTTCGCCCCCGACGACGAACGCCACTGGCCTCTATATGAGCGCTGCGAGGAGCTCGGGCTCCTGTTGCTGTTCCACACGGGAACCAGCGGCATCGGCGCCGGCCAGCCCGGAGGGCAGGGCATCCGCCTCGACTACGCGCGCCCCATCAGGCTGGATTCCGTCGCGGCCTCGTTTCCGAGCCTCAACATGATCGCCGCCCACTTCGGCTTTCCGTGGCAGGCCGAGCTGCTGGCCATGGCCCTGCACAAGACCAACATATACATCGACATCTCAGGCTGGGCTCCGCGGTACATCCCGGCGGAGGTGGTACGCGAAATGAGGGGCCGCCTGCAGGACCAGTTCGTCTTCGGCAGCGACTATCCGTTCATCCAGCCCAAGCGCTGCCTGGACGAGCTCGCGACTCTCGAGATCCCAGAACCGGCGCTTCAGAAGGTGCTCGCCGGCAACGGCAGGCGGCTGCTGGGACTGTCGTAGCCGGCCGCCAGCCGCGCCGAAGCGCGTGCCTCGAGCTTCACGAGGGACGCAGGCACGAAAGTGAACGGCAGCTTGATCACCTCGCTGCTGGCGACCGTGATCACGCGACCGCTCACAGTCACAGAGCTGACCTTGGCTGACGGCTCAGCAGCCACCAGCGCTGCGGTCGCGGCGGCGACGGCAGCCGACCTGTCGACCACGAGCGTGCCTCGCGCACGCAGCTCGGCGACATCGACCTCCTGCGCCCCTCGCAGGGCCGCCTGAGCAGTCGCCGCCTGGAGACCGGCGGCACGGGCGCTGACCGTCGCCGAATCCACGGCATACGCTGCGAGCGGCAGCAGCACAATCGAGAGCACCAGCGCCATGAATGCCATCACCTGCCCCCTCTCGCGCCGCATCAAGGCGGACTTCTGCGCGTGCGCCACGGTTCGATCCTCCCCACCGCAGTCGCACGCAGCGAGACGCGGCTGGGCAAGCCCATTGCGGCCCACCTGATGTCGACGATCGCCGACGACGTTGCAACCAGCTCACCGGCACGGTTGAAGTCGCCCGCCGAGATGCGAATCGTCGCCGCCTGCAGGGGGTAGCCAGAGGCCACGACCGCAAATCGCTGCTGCGCCGCCGCGGCCGCCGCCATCGGGTCGGGAGCGCGAACCGCAGCGCCGGCCGCCGCCTCCGTCGCCGCCTCTAGGCCTGCGACCGCGGTCTGAATCTGCACCACCGCGACCGACCCCAGCGCCAGGACCATCACCACCGGCGCGCTCAAAGCCAGCTCGACCAGCGCCTGGCCACGGCTCACGTGCGGAACACTTCCTTTTGCAGCACGACGCGGGCATTGAGCGGAAGCCCGCCTCCCGCGACGACTGGCACGATGGCCGGCACGAAACCGCCGACATCCACCCGCATTGCGGTCCCGAGGTCGGTGGCGCAGACCCACACCGGCGGCGCGGCAGGCGATTGACCGGGGCACCACGTGGAGGCCAAGACCCCGACCAGGCTGGGTGAAAGCGATCGCACCGCGACAGCGGCGGCTACCGACGCAGTCGCACCCGCAACCGTTCCTGCGCGGGCGCCTGCGAGCGCCGCGGACCTGGCGGCGAACGCTTCACTTCCCCACACCGTCAGCTCGACCGCGCCCAACACCAGGAGCAGGACGACGGGCCACGCGAGAGCAAACTCCAGCAGCGCCGCCCCACGCTGAGCCCGTCTCACCGCAAGCTTCGCTGCAGCGCGCTCACGGCCGGAAACATCAACACGGCTAGAAAGGGCAGTAGCACCCCAATGGCAGCCGGCAGCAGAACATGATTAAGGGCGCGGCGGCTATGGGCGATGAGCTCGCGCCGCTGAGCGCGCCTCAGGTCGGTGGCGAGCGCACGGACTCCCTGTACGACGCCGGTGCCGTACTCGCGACTGGCGGCGATGATCGTCGCGAGACTGCCGATGGCCGGGATCTCGAGGAGCTCGGAGTACTCGATGAGCTTCGATTCGAACGATGTCGAGCCGGCGACGTGGGCTGCGATCAGCAGCCTGCGCAGGTCGGCTGCCAGCTCGCCTTGAACCTGCATCGTGATGGAACCCAGCGCCGACAGCGCGCTCCCGCCACCGCTGAGCTCGAGCGCCAGCAGCTCCAGCAGCGGCACCAGCTCAGCCTCGAGGCGAATCCGGCGGCGGTCGACGGCCGACTTCAGGGCCATGTACGGCACACCCAGGCCGCCGCCGATGCCAAGCAACGAGATGGTGATTGCGCTGCCGCTGGGCAACACGGCACCCGAGCTCGCCCCCAAGACGGCCAGGCATGCCGCCAGCGCGATCGCAAAAGCACAGGCGCGCTCGGGGGTTTCGTTCCAGCCCGCACGCTCGAGCATGGTTGCCAGGCGATCGCGTGCGCCGGTCACGCGCATCGCCTGAGAGATCGCTGAGCGCACTGCGCGGCGAGACAGCCAATCGGGCGATCCGAAGCCTGGTCGTGCGGCAATGAGGACCGAGCCGCCGCACATCAAACCTGCCGCGACAGCACCGATCAGGAGCGCAGGATCATGCATCGCCGAGCCTCACTCGCTGCAATCCGGGAAGGAGCAGCAGCTGCTTCATCCACAGATACGCGCAGCCCATCACGCCCAGCATTGCGAGCAGGAAGGCCTGTCCGATCAGAGTGTGGTATGCGTCCAGGTAAGGCGAGTGCAGCGTCGACAGCACGACCAAGAAGCTGATCGGGAGGGCAACGATGATGCCGGCGGCAGAGCGTGCCTGCACCTGCAGCGCACGCGCCTCGCGTTCGACTTCTTGAGCGCCGCTCACGGAGGCTTCCAGGTCCGCGAACAATGGCGCCAGCTCTCCTCCGCTTGGGCTGTGGATGAGGACCGCCGCCGCGAGCATGTCGAAGAGGGGCTCACCGATTCTCGCCCGCGCCGAGCTCCATGCCTGCCGGCGTCCGATCGAGGTGGCGGCGATGAGCCGAAACTCGGAGCGCAGCGGAGCTGGTCCGCGTTCACCCAACGCGGCCAGGGCCGCATGCACGCTCGTCGCGCCGGTTTCCAGGAGCTGCCGGAGCATGCGGACCGAGTCCAGGACGGCATCCTGTCGGACCACCTGGCGAGCGCGAGCACGCGACGATATCGCCCCGCGCACCACGGCCACCGAGCCGACTGCGCCAGCGGCGGCGAGCGCGGGCAATCCTGTGAGGAGCACCGCCGCCATGCCACCGACGATCGCGAGCAGCACCTGGACCAGCACCAGACGTCGCGCACTGCGCGGCCCGAACCCCGCACTCTCCCCCAGCGCGTTCTCTTCGGCCCAGCCTTGGCGCATGTATCGGCGCCACCACCGAGGCCTAACGGCATCGTCCGGCAGGGCAGGCGCCGGACCCGCGATCGCGAGGATGGCGGTCATCACCCCGAGGCCGGCACATAAGGCTGCGGCGGCCTCAAGCATCGAAGCCATCAAGCAGACCGAAAGACCCATCGACCGAGGCGAGCTTGGCGCGCACCCGCTCGGGCATCGCCTCGAGCGAGCCGGCGCGATTCCATCGCCCCTCAGGGCTGTACGTGACCAGGTCACGCACCAGCGGCCGCCCGTCGTCCAGGCCTGCAATGCAGCTCACCGAAAGCAACCTGCGTGTGCGGCCTTCCGGCTCGTGCCGGCTGTTTCTCAGGAGTGCCGCATGCAGCACCAAATCGACCGTGTTCACAACTTCCGCCATCACCGCTTCCGCCCGCGGCGCGTGCGGGTTCCGCAACGCCAGACGGGCAAGTCGCGGCAGGGTGTCTCGCGAGCTTTCCGCGTGGATCGTGCATATCGATCCCGGGTGCCCTGTGTTCATCGCATCCAGAAGGTCGAGCGCTTCGCCTCCTCGCACCTCGCCGATGACAATCCGGTCGGGCGACATGCGCAGGGCCTCGTGGACAAGCATCTGGATGGTGATAGCCCCGCGGCCTTCGGTGTTGGCCAGCCGGCCCTCGAGCGAGATGCAGTCAGAGAGCACCCGCCACAAGTGCAGCTCCGCCTGGTCCTCGATGGTGACGACGCGCTCGTCGGCGCCGACCAGCCGGGCCAGGACTCGCATGAAGGTTGTCTTGCCCGCGCCCGCCCCGCCTGAGACCAGGATGTTCAAGCGGCCTGCGATTGCCGCCTCCAGAAACGGAATGATCTCTCGAGGCAGGAAGCCCGAGGCGGCCAGCGCATCGAGGTTGCGGAAGCGATCCGATGGATGGCGTCGGATGGTGACGCTCATCGGACGCGCCGGCGGCGACAGTGCCGCGTGCAGGCGGCTGCCCTCCGGGAGGGTCATCGTGACGGTTGGGCTGGCGCGGTCGAGTCGTGCGCTCGGCGTCCCGTCCGTGTACCAGTGCACAAGCTCAATCAGTCCCGACTCGTCGGCGAAAGGAGGTGAGATGGCATGGCGCCGGCCCGCCCTGAACACGAAGCACGCTTCGGTGCCGTTGATCCTCACCTCCTCCACGTCTGGATCGGCAAGGTGTTCCGCCAGCGGACCAAGGGGTGTCACAGCGGCGAAGACCTGGCGCCATATGTGCTCAGATTCTTCGTGGCTTTGCGGCGCGCCGGATTGACGCTGCTCGTCGGCGACCGCTCGCCCGACAAGGTCGTAGACCCACCGCTGGTCCTCGACGCGCAGCCGGGTGCGATCACGCCGCGCAAGCTCGGCCGCGAGCTCGGTCTCCACCAGGGCGCGCACGCGAGCCTCGGGCGTCACCGATTCGTCGACGCCTACGGCCACGTCGGCCCTCACCGCCCCGCCGCCACGGCGATGGCTTGGTCCGGGCTAGAGATCGAGGCCTCCGCACCGTCTGCCGCACCCGCTTCCGCGACCACGACCACCATGCGCATCGCGCTTGCCGCGAACACGAATGCGGCCGCCTGCCTTGACGGCACCGCCACCACGATGCCTCCCGTCGCGGCCTGCTTCACCTCCACGCCAAGAGCGAAGGGCTCCACGACCGGCGAGTCGGCGCTGCCTCTGATCACCAGGATGTCGACCCGAGAGCCCGCCGCCGCTGGCGGGGCATCCTTGACCGGAATGAAAACGAGCCTGCGATCGGCAGCTGAAGTCGCGGCCGTAACGTCGCTGCGCTGGATGAGCTGACCTGAGCTCAGGTCGTGCGCAGCCCGCATTGAGACGAGCTCCTGCTCGTCGTTGCGCGTGAAGAAGAGCGCGGTGCCGCCGGCGACATTCACGCGTTGGAGCCAGAGCACATCACCGGTGATTGCAGCTCCGGCCGGCACGCCGCGAGTGGTGGCGTAGACCTCAATCGCGTTTCGATCCGGGTCGGCAGCGACCAGCAGCGCTGCACTGACCCCACCGCCCACCAGCAGGGCGGCAAGCGCGACCATCCATCTCTTCACGTGAGTCATGCCGCCGCGACCTTAGGGCCACTGCAGCACGCCCACAATCCTGGCTGTTAACGTCAAGTCATCAACACTCCGTAGCCTGCTTGTAAACCTATACTTGACAAAGATCACGGGCTGGATATGTTGCAGTCCGTGGCCGCCACCACTCTTTCTCGCGTCAACAAGGACGCGTCCGAAATCAGGCGTAAAGCGCTCCTTGCTGAGTCAGACGCGCTGCTCGACGACGTCGAGAGCCTGCGCCTTGTCGACCGCGTTGATGCTCCGCAGCAGCTGCGCGAAGCGATCCGTGCACTGCAGGTCCGGCTTGGGCGCAGCGATCCGCCGCCTGCCCCAGCCACTCTCCACGCCGCGCACGACCTCGTCTTCGCGGTGCAGCAGCGCTTGATGGCCGCCAATCCCAATCATGCGCGGCCGAATCGTCACGCTGGGAGGCCGGGCGGCCAACCGATCGTGACCGTGGTTCGCGAAGACCGTTTGTGGAAGCTGCTCACGCTGCCGAACCCTCCCGCAGGCGAGCCCGATGACGATTGGATGGAGCTCGTCGACTCCACGGTTGAACGTGCGTGGGATCGCTGGTGCTACGCGCAGCAGCACGCTGTACGCGCCGCGCAGGAGGGCTACAAGGCGCACGTTGCGTGGGCGGTGGCGAGCACCGCATGGTCGAACTACTGGGAGCTGGACGTCGAAGCCCGACGGATCAAGGAGCGTCTGCGCGGCCGGGCTGCCGCGACCTCCGCAGGAAGTCCTGCAGCTCTGCACGCCTGACCGCCTTCGACGAAAGGCGAACTCGTTCTGCAAACAGCTCGAGGAACACGCGCAGGCCCTCGTCGTCAAGCGCGGCGGCCGCGTTGATGATCTCCGCGGCGGCACGCACGTCCCCCGGCTCGAGGACCTGGACGAGGTCGCGCTCAAAATCCGGTGGCAGGTGATCCATCGGACCGGAGTTTAGGGGCACGTCTAGAATCCAAAAGCCATGCAGCCGGTCGTGATCGGGGACGTCATCTGGGAGCCGAGCCCCGAGGTGATCGCGCGAAGCCGGCTGAAGCGCTTCATGGATGAGCACGGCATCGACACTTTCGACCACCTGCTCGAGCGTGCCGAGGACGACATCGAGTGGTTCTGGGATGCGGCGATTAAGGACATCGACGTGGCCTTCTACCGGCATTACGACAAGGTGGTCGACCTCTCGGGCGGCAAGCCCTGGGCGAAATGGTGGATCGGGGGGCGGATGAACATCATCCAGACCTGCCTCGACCGCCACCGAGACCGCGGCTTCCACGACAAGGTGGCGCTGATCTGGGAGGGCGAGCCAGGCGAGAGACGAAAGCTCACCTACGGCGAGCTGGACCGCGAGGTGTGCCGCCTGGCCGGGGCCCTGCGCCGTTTGGGCGTGAGGCCAGGCGACCGTGTGGGCATCTTCATGCCAATGTGCCCGGAGGTTGCGATCTCTGTACTCGCGACGGCCAAGGTCGGAGCCGTCATCATCCCGCTCTTTTCGGGCTACGGCCCTGAAGCCATCGCCAGCCGCCTGCAGGACGGCGAGGCGAAGGTGCTCATCTGCGCCGACGGCTTCTATCGCCGCGGGCAGGTCGTGCCGATGAAGGAGACCGCGGATCGCGCCCTCGTCGCGTGTCCCACGGTGACCAAGGTGATCGTCCACCGGCGCGTTGTTCGCGAGGTGCCGTGGACGCACGGTCGCGACCAGGTGTGGGAGGTGCTCCTGGAGGACGAGCCGGACCATGCGCCCACCCACGAGCTCGATCCCGAGGATCCGCTGATGATCATCTACACCTCAGGCACGACCGGTCGCCCGAAAGGCACCGTTCACGTGCACGGCGGGTTTCCGATCAAGGCCGCGCAGGACATGGCGCACGGTTTCGACGTGGGCTCCGAAGACTCAGTCTTCTGGTTCACCGACATCGGCTGGATGATGGGCCCCTGGCTGATCTTCGGATCGCTCGTGCTCGGCGCGACGATGGTTCTTTACGAAGGCACGCCTGATCACCCTGGCCCGGATCGGCTGTGGCGGATGGTGGCCGAGCACAAGGTCACCGTGTTCGGCGTCTCCCCGACCCTGGTCCGCGGCCTCATGACGCATGGCGACGAGCCGCCTGCGCGTCACGATCTGTCCAGCCTGCGCATCCTTGGCGGCACCGGCGAGCCGTGGAACCCGGAGCCGTTCAACTGGTTCTTCAAGCACGTCGGCGGCAGCCGCATCCCGATCATCAACTACACAGGCGGCACCGAATGCTCGGGCGGCATCCTTTGCGGAAACGTGATCACCCACCTGCGCCCGTGCTCGTTTGCGGGCCCAGTGCCGGGCATGGCCGTTGACGTCGTCGACCCCGAAGGTCGCTCGGTGGAGGGCGAGGTCGGCGAGCTCGTGATCAGAAACCCGTGGCCGGGCATGACGCGCGGCTTCTGGGGCGACCGCCAGCGCTACCTGGAGACTTACTGGAGCCGTTTCGACGGTGTGTGGGTCCACGGCGATTGGGCCTACCACGACCCCGACGACGGGCTCTGGTACGTGCTGGGGCGTTCCGACGACACGATCAAGGTGGCCGGCAAGCGGCTCGGGCCCGCGGAGGTCGAATCCGTCCTCGTCGGACACCCCGCGGTTGCAGAATCCGCTGCCATCGGCGTGCCCGACGAGCTCAAGGGCGAGGCGCTGGTGTGCTTTGTCATCCTGCGCCCGGGTCGGGCGGCCACGGCGGAGCTCGGGGCTGAGCTCCAAGAGCTCGTGGCAACAGCGCTGGGCAAACCGATGCGGCCGAAGGCTGTTCACTTTGTGGTCGACCTCCCGCGCACGCGCAACGCCAAGATCCTGCGCCGCGTCGTGCGCTCCGTCTACACCGGCAAGGATCCCGGCGACCTTTCGTCGCTCGAAAACCCGAGCTCGCTGGCCGCCATCGGCGCCACGCGAAGCTAGAACGAGAGGACCCTGTCTGCCTCCATGGTCAGGCGTACCAGGTCGGGCGGCGTGATGTACGACACGTTCTGGGTCATCATCGACGGCAAGACCCCACGGGCCTCTGCGCAGCCTTTTCAAACATAGACGCGCACGTTCTGGTCCAGGCACTTGTCGAGCAGCTCGCGCAGAGGCGGCACGCCTTGGCCCAGCACGTTAGCGATGATGTCGGGCTTGATGAGCTCGGTGGCGTCTCCCGCCAGCGCGATGGCGACCTCAGTTCCCGCGGGCTTCGCGCCGTTGACTGCGATGTGGAACGGGATGCTCGCCCGCGTCGGGTCAGTGGGTCCACTCGCGGCGACGATCAGGAGGCCGGACACGCCGACCATTATCGCCAGTCGATGAGGGTGCGGTGAAACTCTCGCGCAAGGATTGGGTGCACCTGCTCCTGCTCTGGCTAGGTGGGGTCGACATCCGCCTGACGCTGCTCGCCGTGCCGCCCCTGATCCCCCTCATCCACCGCGACCTCAACCTCGACGAGAAATCCGTCGGCGCACTGGTCTCGCTCCCTGTGCTGCTGTTCGCGACCGCGGCCGTGCCGGGTTCGCTGCTCATCGCCAGGCTCGGAGTTCGCGGCGCACTGGTGATCGGGCTCGGCGTCGCCGCTCTGTTCAGCGCCACGCGCGGGCTGGGGCCGAGCGTCCCCGTGCTGTTCGCGTCCACGTTTCTCATGGGCCTTGGGGTCGCGGTGAGCCAGCCCGCATTTCCCGCGCTTGTGCGCGAGTGGTTCCCGCGGCGCATCGCCGTCGCGACCGCCGTGTACAGCAACGGGATCCTCATCGGCGAGACGCTGCCCACCGCGCTGACGACGCCGGTCGGCGTCCTTCCTCTCGCCCGCGGCGACTGGCGCTGGGCCCTGGCCACCTGGTCGCTCCTCGTCATCGTCACCGCGGTCGCCATCGGACTGTCGGCCCCCGCGCGGGGACCGAAGCCGGCGACTCCGGCGCGGTGGTGGCCGTCGTGGCTCGAAGGCCCCACCATCCTGATCGGCGTCGT
>DASXTG010000021.1:0-4387 GCA_036505515.1 Candidatus Dormiibacterota bacterium
ATCGCCCAGGTCCCGACCGTCCTCAAGTAATAGAGAACGGGGTCGATCCCAAAGCCGGCCACGGAGATGATGGCCAGTCCCACAACCACGGCGGCAAAGCCGGCCAGGGCCCGCCACGCGCGCCGCGCCACGAAGAGAACGGGCACCAGCAGCAACAGCTGCGGTTTGGCCAGTGCAAGCGCGCTGAAAATTCCGGCCCAGCCGGAGCGGCCGCGCGCCCACGCCACGTATGCCGCAGCGAGGGGCACCAGCACCACCAGGTCGGACTGGCCCTGAAGTACTGTCACGAACAGCGGGAAGAAGCCGGCGATCAGCGCCGCGGCGACCACCGCGGCCCGCCCATGGATTCGTTCGCTTCCCCGCACCAGCAACGCAATCAGGGCTGCTGCCAGGACCACGTTGGCGACGACCATCGCGTAGTAGGCCTGGCGGTAATCGAGATAGGCGAGTGGGGCGATCAGGAGCGTGTAGTAGGGCGGGTGGAAATAGGGCAGGACGATGAAGCGGTCTGGGTTCTCTGACGTGACGCGGATCTCGAACTCTCTCTGAAGCGCCAGGTCATAGACCGCGGCCCCGCCCCGTTGCAAGAACAGCTGTGCGGCTGAGTAGAAGGAGAAGAAGTCCGGCCCCTTAAGGCTCCCGCGAACAAAAGTGAACCAATATCCAGTCCAGAAAAGGAGAGACCCCAGGCCGGCGCCGGTGGCGGCCGCGTAGCCCATGCGGGCCCACTGCAACGACGCCCAGCGGCTCATCGCCCCGTTTCGAGTCGGAGTGCGAAACGTTCCGGGAGCTTTGCCTTCCTGATCGCCCGCTGCGCGCCCTTGATGTCATAGCGGGTGCGCCGAAATTCGAACGTCTCCTTGTCTGTGTCCCAGACGCCATAGCTCGCCATCGGGCTGCCATCGCGCGGCTGACCAACGCTTCCTGGGTTTACCAGCGCAGGCCCGTGCAGTTGAAACGTGTCGACTCGGTAGTCGTGCGTGACCTGGCCGTCGGCCAGTCCGAAGATTCCAGGCACGTGCGTGTGACCGTGAAAGCAGACGCCTCCATCGAGGAGCTCCAGGTTCGCGTGCGCGACCGCCGTGTCCAGCACGTACTCGTAGATGTGGTCGCGCGGGCTGGCGTGGACGAGCAGCGCGTCGTGTTCGACATGGCTGTCCGGCAGCGCCCGCAGCCACTCGAGACGCTCAGGTCCGATCACATCAACCGTCCAGCGGACCACGGTGGCCGCGTCGTCGTTGAACCACTCGAGGATGTCGGGGTCGGTGCACGCCCGGTCGTGGTTGCCGACCAGCGTCAACCAGCCGCGCTTGGTGACCTCGTCGACGCACTTTTTCGGATCGCCCCCATAGCCGACCACATCACCCAGGCACAGCGTCTCGTCGACCGCTGGGCAGTCGCGCAGCACCGCCTCCAACGCCTGCCAATTGGCGTGGATGTCCGAGATGAGCGCGATCTTCAAGCCGGCTTCTCGTACAGGCGCGGATAGATGTGGTCGAAGAGGATGCGCAGCGTGGCGGCAAGCGGCACGGCGACGAACATGCCCAGGATGCCGGCCCAGCTGAAGCCGGCGATGAAGGCGACAATGACGAGGATCGGGGGAAGGCGGACAGCGTCACCCATAACCTTCGGGTAGACGAAGTTGAGGATCACGTTGGAAATCACGAAGTAAGCCAGGGCGACCAGGAGCGCCTTGATCGGAGCGGCGGCCAGACCAACCAGGATCGCAGGGATGGCGCCGACGAATGGACCCAGGTAAGGGATCAAGGCTGTGATGCCGGCGACCAATCCGAGGGCAACCGGGTCCTCGAGCCCAATCACCGCGCACGCGATGCCGGAGAGGATGCCGATCAGCGCGGCGATGATCAGCTGCCCGCGCATGTACGCGTACAGCATCTTGCGGATCTTGCGCCAGATCTGGTCGAAGTCTGTCCGGTAGTCATTTGGGACGAAGCGCCGAAGCACCCGCTTGATCGCGGCTGCGTCGAGCGCCAGCAGGAAAGCGACGATGAACATCAGCAGGAGCTGGAGCAACGTCGTCAGCGCGGTGAGGCCGATGCTGACTGCGTTGCCGAACTGCCCAAGGAGGTACTCCCTCAGGTGGGCGTTCACGGTCTCGGTGGTGTCCTTGAGGTCCACTTTGAATCCGAAGATCTCCACCGGCGACCCCTGAAGGCTGTTGATGCGATCCTGTGCGGCGGCCGCGAGCGCGGGCGCCTGCTCCTGCAGCTGGGCAACTTCGTTCACGCCCAGCGGCACCACCAACAGGACCAGGCCGGCCAGCGCCGCGATGATCGCGATGAAGATCACGGCTATGGCGACAATCCGGGGCAGGCCGAGGTCCATCAGGCGGGCGATTCCGGGCTGGATCAGGAAGGCGATTGCGGCGCCCAGCACGAAGGCGCCGAGGAAGTCGCGCAACAGGTAAAGGACGACGACGCCAACTACGAGGGCGCCCAGGCCGAAAAGGATCTGCAGGTACCGGCGGCGCCGCTTCGGATCGATCGCCCAGACGGAGATGCCGGCTCCGGTCAGTTCGACCGGCTCTTCGGGTTCACTTTCGTGGGGCGTAGCTCTGGTTCGGCTGCCAGGACGAACGTGGCGCAATTTCAACGCAGTATGACGAGGATGGCCTCGCCCAGAGCCGCTTTACAGCGCCCTTAAACACCCCGGCCTGGGAGATGCGCGGCGGCCGCCTTAACCTGGGCTTCCTCATACGCGGCGCCGACCAGCGGGTTGACCGTGCTCCGGCCAGCGGCCAGCGCGATCAAGGCGATCAAGAGCAGCCCGACGCCGATAACTCCGTAAGCGGCCTGTGGACCGTACATGGAAGTGATCAAACCGCCCGCGGCAAAGCCTGCCACGCTGGCCGTCTGCACCAGCCCAAATCGCGTGGCCATCACGCTGCCGCGGTTCGATGCGTCGGCGGCTTCCATGAGTGCCGTCTGATTGGCAACTGCATAGATCGGATTGCCTATGGAGGCTATGAACAAGGCGGCAGCGATCAAGAGTGGGTGATGCGACATCGCAATCACGAGCGAGAACACTGCAGTCAGGAACAGCCCGGCTCCGAGAGTTCGCAGGCTGCCGATCGCGACAACCCTGCCGACTATAAGAGATCCCGCGAACACCCCAGCGGACAGGACGACCTCGAGCAGAGAGTAAGTCTCGCCGCCTTTGGCCTGACCCGCGAGCTGATATGCAAGCGCGAGTAGCGCAGGGAAGCTGATCGGGATTAGAAACGCCGCCAGAGTGCCGATGACCAGGTGCGGCCTGGTCGCCACGATCGACCAGGTTCGCACCAGTGCTCCTGAGATCGGTGCGCGGATCGCGCCTCCCCCAAGGCTTCCAATGCCAAGGACGATCGCAGCCGAAAGTGCGAACGTTGCGGCGTCTGCGAGAAAGAGGATCGTCGTCGAGGACAGCGCCAAGATCGCGCCAGCGAGAGCGAACCCTATGGCGCCGGCGAGCATGTTGGTCGCGGTCACAATTGCGTTCGCCTTACCGACCTGGCCGGCGGGCACCAACAGTGGGATCGCCGCCTGACGGGCGGGCTGAACAACGGCATTGATGGAGGCGAGCAGGAACAGGACCGGGATAATCGACCAAAGCCACATCCCAATCAGCCAAGGTGTCACCACCAGAATCGATGCTCGTAACAGTTCCAGCGTCACGATCAACGGCTTGCGTGGCAGTTTGTCGGCCACGCCGCCAAGGACGCTGCTCATGACTATCGTGCCCAAAGCCTGGGCGATGAAGGCAAGGGCGACCTTCCGCACGTCACCCTGAGTCCCGACGAATATCGACACAAGAGTGGCCACCTGTGTGAGGGGATCACCTATCGATGAAATCCCGATGGCGGTCACGAGGCTGCTGAAGGTTGGGTTGGAACGCAGCACCCTGAGGCTTGTCACCCGGCGAGGTACCTCAGGACGATCGGCCAGATCGAGTGGCTTCAGACCGTGCAGCTCCCGCAACGCGTCGACTACGTTGGGGTCATACCAGTGATTCGCTCGCACGCTGATGTCTTCGACCCCTTCCGTCGGGGTCATCGATGACTGCCGGTAAAGGCGCGGACCGGTGATGGTGTCAAAGGAGTCGGCCACCGACAGGATGCGGGCCCCGAACGGAATCACCTCGCCTTTCAAGCCGGCCGGATAACCGCTGCCGTCCCATCGCTCGTGGTGGTGACGCACCAGAGGAGCCACTTCAGCAAGCGCTGAGTGCTGTGCGATCATGTCTGCGCCGATATCGGAGTGACGCCGCATTATTTCCCACTCGTCCTCGGTCAACGGACCGGGCTTGTTGAGGATGTCGTCCCGAACACCTATCTTGCCGAGGTCATGGAGTGATCCGGCTGTGCGTATGAGCTCACACTCTCTATCCC
>DASXTG010000022.1:0-1750 GCA_036505515.1 Candidatus Dormiibacterota bacterium
AGCTGGTTGTCGGAGACACGGCGATCAGCCCACCGGGGGAGAAGCACCGCCACGGCGCCGCGGCGGACACCGCGATGACGCACCTCGCCGTCACGTGCGGCGAGGTGACCTGGCTGGAGGACGTCGAAGAGGCTTGATCAGATCAGGCGGTTCCGGGTTCATCTCCGCTGACTATCCAGCGACCGCCACCGCCCGCCGCGACGAGATCGTCCGCAGCATGCGGACCCCACGACCCGGCCGGGTAGATCTCCGGGTGCCCTTCCGCCTCCCATGAGCTGATCAGCGGATCCACGATCTCCCACTGCAGCTCGATCTCCTCGGCGCCGGGAAAAGCTGAATGACCGCCGGCGAGCACCTCGGCAAGGACGTTCTCGTAAGCGTCAGGGAGCGCCGTTTTGGTCAAGCGCGCGTAGTCGAGCCTCATGCCCGCCGGCACCATCTCGAAGCGGGTGCCGGGCCGCTTGGCACCGATGCGCAGCGTGATCCCCTCGTCCGGCTGAACCCTGATCACGATCAGCGTCGCGATGCCGCGCTGCCTCCGGCCGCCGATGCGGAGCATGGGCGCATCCCGCAGCTTGATCACCACCTCGGTCGCGCGCCGCCTCAGCGACTTGCCGGTGCGCACAAATATCGGCACGCCGTCCCAGCGCCAGTTCTCGATCGACGCGCGGGCGGCGACGTACGTCTCGCGCCGCGAGTCGGGTGCGACGCCATCCTCTTCCAGGTAGCCGTCGTACTGGCCCCGCACCGCCACCGCCGGGTCGATCGGCGACATGGCGCGCAGGGCCGCACGCTTCGCACGGCGCACGTAGTCGGCATCGAACGTCGTCGGCGGCTCCATCGTGACCAGCGCGAGCAGCTGCAGGACGTGGTTCTGGATGATGTCGCGCACGGCCCCGGTCTGGTCGTAGTAGCCGGCACGCTGGCCGATGCCCTCATCCTCGGCCACAGTGATCTGGATCGTCTCCACAAGCGTGCGATTCCAGACCGGCTCGAACAGCGAGTTCGAGAACCGCAGCGCGAGCACGTTCTGGACGGTGTCCTTCGCAAGGTAGTGATCGATGCGGTAGACCTGTTCCTCCTCGAAGGCCTCTGCGAGCTCGGCGTTGATCTTGCGGGCCGATTTGAGGTCGTGGCCGAGTGGCTTCTCGAGCACGATCCGGCGTGACGGGTCACCTTTGGTCGCCATGTCGGACTGGGCGATGGCGGCCACGATGTCACTGAAGGTCTCCGGCGGCGTGGCCAGATAGAAGATGACGGTCTTCGAGCCTGAGATCAGCGAGTTGATGGGCGCGAAGCTGGCCGGATGACCGTAGTCCAGGTGCACCCACTCGGCCGTGGCCGCAAGCTCTCGACTGCCGCTTTCCTCGTTGACCAGGTCGCGGAACTCCTCGGTCGACTTGGCGCTCCGGCCCGCGCCGATGACGCGAAGCAAAAGACCCTCGCGCCCGATCAGCCTTCCCAGTGAAGGCAGGATCTTGCGGCGCGCCAGGTCGCCCGACGCGCCGAAGATGACCAGGTCAACCGCGGCTCCCATGGCGAAATCGTACGGGCCTAGTGAGCCGTAACAGCCGAATGAAGACCATCCGCCGTCCCAGACGGCCGGGAGCCTGCGGGCTCTGATGCGTGCGTTGCGGGACCCGGCGCGCCTCCTCACCCATCTTCAGATGGGGTCGTCGTTGCGCCACCCGCGCCTTCGCACCGGCCGCCTGGGACGCCGGCCTTCGGGCCTTCGGCCTGGTCCCCATCC
>DASXTG010000023.1:0-6274 GCA_036505515.1 Candidatus Dormiibacterota bacterium
GGCGAACACGGTGCGCGATGAGAAGGTGAAGGTGCTGCGCGCCATCCGCCCGATCACCGATGACGAGGTAGCGCATGCGACGGTGCGCGGGCAGTACACGAGGGGCTGGGTGCTTGGCGAGCACGTGCCCGGTTACCGGGAGGAGCACAACGTCGCGCCGGGATCACTGACGGAGACCTTCGTGGCCATGCGCCTCTACGTCGACAACTGGAGGTGGGCCAACGTGCCCTTTTACATTCGGGTCGGCAAGCGGATGCCGAAGCGGGTGACTGAGATCAGGGTCTCGTTCAAACGCCCGCCGCACCTTACCTTCGGCCGCCAGGCGGCGCAGGAGCTCGACCCCAACTCCATCACGCTGCGCATCCAGCCGGAGGAGGGAATCTCGCTCCGCTTTGCGGCCAAAGTCCCCAGTGCCGGCGTGAGGCTGCGAAGCGTCAACATGGACTTCCTGTACTCGAGTTCGTTCCTGGTTGAAACGCCGGAGGCTTATGAACGGCTCCTGCTCGACTGCATGATCGGTGACCCGACGCTGTTCACGCGCGCAGACGAGGTCGAGACTGCCTGGAAGCTGATCGATCCCATCGAGGCGGCCTGGCGAGACGGGCGGCCACAGCTTCAGATGTACCCTGCGGGCACCTGGGGCACGGCGGCCGGCGGCAAGCTAGTGGAGGCGGACGGTAGAGAATGGCACCGACCATGAGCGAGCCGAAGGACTCCCTGGATTGGCGCGGCGAGTCGGTGACCATCGCCGAGGTGCTGGCCGCCCTCACTGACATCCGCCGCAAGTTTGCCCAGGCCGCGGCCGGAGAAGACGATCATCCGCATCCCCGCAACTGCGTGATGACGCTCGTGGCTGTGGTTTCGGCCGAAGCCGACGAGCGCAAGGCACAGCAGGTCTGCACCGCGATCGCAAGCCATCATCCGTCCCTTGCGATCGTGGTCAGGGAGCAGGCCCGCGTGGCAGACCATATCGACGCCTCGATCAGCACGCCGGCCGCACCTCCCGCGGACTATGAGCTCGTGACGCTTCATGTGCGGGGCGCGGCGGGCGAGCATCTCGCAGGCTTGGTCGATCCGCTCCTGATGAGCGGGGTCCCGACATATCTCTGGTGGTTGGGCACGCCGCCGTTCGGATCCAAAGAGCTGCGCGATGCCCTTCAGATCGCCGATGCGCTGGTCGTGGATTCCGCGCGCTTCGAGCGCCCTTACCACTCTTTCCTCGGCCTGGCCGACCTGACCGTCCATACGCACCGGCATCTTGGGTTGTCCGACTTCCAGTGGGCGCGTCTGGCTCCTTGGCGCGAGACGCTGGCGCAGTTTTTCTCGCCCATGGAGCGTCGACGGTTCATGTCCGGCATCTCCGAGATCGGCATCGACTATGCAGGCGAAGGCCGCGGAAACCGGATCGCCGCGGCGCTGTTGGTCGGCTGGCTGGCATCGGCTAATAGCTGGAAGCTGCAGCGCGCAGCCGGAGGCGCAGGGGGCGTCGTCTCTGCCCAGTACGTGGCCGACCGGTGGCGCATCGTCGACGTCGCTCTGCGCTCCGTGCCCAAGGCGCGGCTGGCCCAGGGAGAGCTGGGGGCGGTGCGCGTCGCGGGCACAGCCTCCGGCATCACCTTCAAGGTCTCGATTCAGCGCGATCCCGAGCGACCGCGGCGCCCGGCGCCGGACATCGGGCCGCTAGAGTTCCGGCACCTGCACAGGCCCGGCGGCGAGGACGATGCGGGCATGGAGATCGCTCACCGGAAGGCGGCCCAGCACCGTGAGATGGTCTTCCAGAAGCGAGATGTGCTGCACCACACGGCCACCGGGAACGCCCCCGGCGAGAGCATGCCGCGACACCCCACGGTGTTCGTGCGCGAGCGGCGCGGCGACAGCTCGCTGGTGCTGCTGACGCTGATCGACATCGGAGGCGCCGACACGCTGCGGCACGTGCAGCGCATCGAGCCTGAAGACGACGCCCCACTGCTGCTTCAGCTTCTCGCCACAGGAGCCAACGACCCGGTATACAAGCGTTCGCTCGAAGCCGCCGCGGAGCTCATGCGCGCGCTGTAGCGTGTCGGAATTCACCGTTCTCGACTCTGCGGAGGACGTGGCGGCTGCGGCCGCGGCCGACATCACTGAGGCGATCGGCGAGGGGGCTCGCACGCTCGTGCTCGCCGGTGGCACCACGCCACGCCGTTGTTATGAGCTGCTCGTGAACATGGACGTCGAGTGGGGCCGCGTGACGGTTCTGTTCGGCGATGAGCGATGCGTGAAGCCAGACCATCCCGACAGCAACTACCGCATGGCGCGGGAGTCGCTGCTTGATCGAGTTGCCCTAGGGACAGTGCATCGCATGCCCGCAGAGCTGGGCCCTGAAGAGGGGGCAGAGCTCTATTCGCGCGTGGTCGCCGTTCTGGCCCCGCTCGACCTGGTCCTGCTGGGATTGGGGGAGGACGGCCACGTGGCGTCTCTGTTTCCGGGGCATCCGGCTCTGGAGATCGAGGGCTGGGCGACAGGCATTCGCGATTCTCCGAAGCCGCCACCCCAACGCGTCACCCTCACCTTGTCAACACTGCGCGGTGCGAAGCGCGTGATCATCCTGGCCACGGGGTCCGGGAAGGCCGAGGCGGTTGCGCTGGCAAAACGAGGCGAGGTGCCATCGGGGATGATTGCGGGCGCACGATGGCTGATCGACCGCGCCGCAGCAGGGACGTGAGCCGAATCGAGATCGTTCCTTCGATCCTGTCGGCCGATGTTGGCCGGCTCGACGAGCAGGTGAAGGAAGCGGTCGCGGCGGGCGCGGATCGCATCCAGGTCGATGTCATGGACGGGCACTTCGTGCCCAACCTCACGTTCGGCCCGCTCGTGGTCGAGGCGGTGCGGCGGGTCACTGACCTGCCGATCGAGGCGCACCTGATGGTGGAGCGGCCCGATCAGTTCATAGAAGCCTTCGCGAAGGCAGGTTCGACGCTGATCGAGGTCCAGGTCGAGGCGACGACTTCGCTCTATCGGACTGTCGAGTCGATCAAGGAGCACGGGGCGAGCGCGGGTGTGGCGATCAACCCTGCGACGCCGATCGAGGCTCTGCGCGAGATCCTGCCCTACATCGCGCTCGTCAACGTCATGACGGTCGAGCCGGGATTCGGCGGCCAGAAATTCATTCCCCATAGCCCGGAGAAGATTCGGCGGCTGCGCGTTCTAGCTCCAGAGGTGGAAATCGAAGTTGACGGCGGCATCGATGCGCATACGGCCCCGCTGGTGGTGAAGGCGGGCGCGAGCGTGCTCGTGGCGGGCAGCGCGGTCTTCGGTTACAAGCAAGGCATCGCCGCAGGAATTGCCGCCATCCGAAAGGCCGTTGGCTAGCGACCAGGACGCGCTCAAGCGCGCGGCGGCCGCGAAAGCGCTGGAGCTGGTTCGCGACGGGATGCTGCTCGGCCTCGGCAGCGGGTCGACGGTGCGCTACTTCACCGAGGGCGTGGGCCGTTTGGTCGCGGATGGCATGAAGGTCAGGGGAGTGCCCACGTCCCGCGAGACCGCAGAGCTCGCGGCCACCAACGGAATTCCGATCGTCACGGAGATCCTCGGGGCCATTGACCTTGCTGTCGACGGCGCCGACGAGGTTGACCCCAACCTGAGCCTGATCAAGGGTCGAGGCGGGGCGCTCTTCCGCGAGAAAGTGGTCGCGGCGGCGTCAAAGCGATTCGTAGTCGTTGTCGACGAATCGAAGATGGTGACGCAGCTCGGAGTCGGCGTGCTGCCGGTCGAGGTTCTGCCTTTCCTCTGGCGCACGATCGCTGAGCGGCTGACTGCGCTCGGCGCAAGTCTTACTGTGCGAGGTGGGGAGGAGGCGCCCTACGTGACCGACAACGGCAACCTGATCTTCGACCTCACCTTCGAGGGCGGCATCGGTGATCCCGCAGCGCTTGCTCGGGCGCTGAAGATGACGACCGGGGTGGTGGAGCACGGTCTTTTCATCGCGATGACGGACACGTGCATCGTGGCGGGCCCGGAAGGCCCGAGGGCACTGGGTAGACAGTCGGCGGCCTGACAGCTTCGCTTGGCCACAAGTGGTTATTGGCTAGAGTGATCGCGGAGCGGTCGCCTAGCTCGGTCGAGGGCGCGGCACTGGAAATGCCGTAGGCCCGCAAGGGCCTCGAGGGTTCAAATCCCTCCCGCTCCGCTCTTCGCGGCGGGTCGTAATCGTGCGGCCTTCCGCAAGATCTCGAGGCTCGCAGTCGTTTGCAGGTAAGGTGCTACCCGACTACAAGCACGGCTTCGCGACGATTGCGCGGGCGTCCTTTAGATCCGCAGCCAGACGCAACCTCATGGCGTCGCTGTTGGGCGCCACGGTGATTGCGATCCTGCCGGCGCTGCCTGCCCCGGCGCCCTCGCGTGTGCATCTCGTGACGAGACCGGCTGCCAGCGGGCCCTGGATGGACCGCTTGAACGCGTGGAGGGCGAGCACGGGGGTAGCGAGCCTCACGGAGAACGCAACATGGAGCAGCGGCGACTACAGCCATGCGCTGTACATGGTCAAGAACGACTTGGTCACCCACTACGAAACGCCCGGAGTTCCGTACTACACGGCCGCTGGCGACGCTGCGGCTCGAAACAGCAACATCTACGTCAGCTCCAGCACGAGCACAACCGACGTGCAGGCGATTGATTGGTGGATGCAGGCGCCATTCCACGCCATGGGGCTGATGGACCCGCGACTCACGCAGACTGGGTTCGGTTCGTACAGGCAGGTCAAGTCCGGCTGGCAGATGGGTGCAGCCGTTGATGTTGTTCGCGGCAATTCATTCAGCGGCGGCCAGTACCCCGTCTATTTCCCGGGAAACGGCGCCACCGAGCCGCTGCGCACGTACGGCGGCTTCGAATCGCCCGACCCCCTCCAGGCGTGTTCCGGATACACGGCGCCAACCGGGCTCCCTGTGTTTATCCAGGTCGGCGGGAACGTTGCCACCACTGCTGGGCCAGTTCATTCCTTCGTTGGGAATGGAGTAGCGCTCGCGCACTGCATCATCGACTCGAACAATGCCTCCGTCGGCAGCATGCTTCGGAGCAGGGGCGGCGTGATCTTGATCCCACGGCAGCCCCTTGTGACTGGCGTCACATACGCGGTGGCGCTCACGGTCAATGGATCGCCGTACACATGGTCGTTCAAGGTGGGGCCACTCCCGCCCGCAATCAATCTGTCGTGCACGTCGGTGACGGCCACCGCGGCGCCTGCCTGGCCATCGCCGGTAGGCACTCAGGTCACCATCACTGGTAGCGCTTCGGGCTGCCCCAACCCTCGCTACCGTTTCTGGGTCCAGCCGCCAGGCGGCGCCTGGAGCATCAAGCAGGACTACAGCAGCGCCAACAGCTTCCTCTGGACTACGACCACGGTCGCCGGCAGCTATGGACTCGAGGTTGATGTCCGCGACGCGACCGAGTCGGTCACCTACGACGTGGTGACCAACCTCAACTACCAGCTCACGGGCTGCAGCTCGGTCACGCTGGGCGCCAACCCCGCTTCGCCCCAGTACCCGAGCGGCAGCATCCAGCTCACCGCCAACGCCACCTGCGTGGGCACTCCTACCTACAAGTTCTGGATCAAAGCGCCGGGCGGCGCCTGGACCGTGGTCCAGCCCTACAGCACCACCAACACCTTCAGCTGGTCGCTCGGGGGTCTGGCCCTGGGTAGCTACGGGCTCGAGGTCGACGTCCGCAGCGAGGGGAGCACCGAGAGCTATCAGAAGGTGAGCAACCTCACCTACCTGCTCGCCGCAACGCCCTGCACGTCGCCCACCCTGGGCGCCAGCCCCGCCTCACCGGGCGCCACCGGCTCCACCGTGCTCTTCACCGCTTCAACTTCCGGCTGCACCAACCCCCGCTACCGCTTCTGGGTCCAGGCTCCCGGTGGTCCCTGGGTGATCAAGCAGGACTACAGCCCCGCCAACACCTTCAGCTGGAGCGGGACCGGGCTCGCCGGCAGCTACGGGATCGAGGTCGACGTCCGCGACCAGGCGGAGACAGTCAGCTACGACGCGGTCAAAAACCTCACCTACGTCGTCAACGGCTGCACCGCTGTCAGCCTCGCCGCCAGCCCGCCCAACACCGCAGGTCGCGGCACCACCGTCACGCTCACCGCCACCGCCACCTGCCCGGGCACCCCGACCTACAAGTTCTGGGTCAGAGCCCCCGGCGGCGCCTGGACCGTGGTCCAGGCCTACAGCACCGGCAACAGCTTCACCTGGGTGACGCCGGCGACCCCGGGCACCTACTACCTCGAGGTCGACGTCCG
>DASXTG010000024.1:0-19034 GCA_036505515.1 Candidatus Dormiibacterota bacterium
GTCAAGACCCACCTGGTGCACATCTTCAGCAAGCTCGGCATCGATTCGAGATCGGAGCTCGTTGCCGAAGCCCTCAAACGCGGGACACGCCCACTGACAAGTCGACACAACTGATGTCATCCTCGGCCGCCCCAGCCACCAACCTGCCGGCGCCACTCAGCCGCTTCGTGGGCCGCGAGGCCGAGCTTGCCGAGGCATCCACGCTGCTCATCGAAAATCGCCTGCTCACGCTGACCGGGCCCGGGGGTGCCGGCAAGACGCGGCTGGCGATTCAATTGGCTTCGACGTTCGCCGCGCACTTCGCGGACGGAGTGTGGTTCGTCGACTTCTCGCCGCTGTCGGATGCCGAGTTCGTCTGGGACCAGGTGGCCAGCGCCCTCGGGATCAGGGACCCTGGACGAGGTCGAACCCAGGCCGATGCTGTGGCCAGCCGCCTCGCTCAACGCCAGGTCCTGCTTGTACTCGACAACTGCGAGCACGTTGTTGAGTCGGCGGCGGATGTGGCCGCCAGCCTTCTGGAGTCGGCCCCAAATTTGAAGGTCGTCGCCACGAGCAGGGAACCGCTGGGTGTCGGCGGCGAGGTGACCTGGGCAATTCCTTCATTGAATGAGACCGACGCCGTCGAGCTTTTCACCGACCGTGCCCGGCAGGCCTGGCCTCGGTTCAGGCTTCACGACCGGGACGGGGACGCGGTGCTCGACATCTGCCGGCGCCTGGATGGACTTCCGCTGGCAATCGAGCTGGCGGCGGCCCGCACGCGTGCCCTTGATCCAAATCAGATTGCCGCCGGCCTCAAGGATCGCCTGACGCTGCTGCCGAAGGGGCCGCGCACAGCGCCGCGGCGGCAGGCGACGCTCGCGGCTTCTTTCGACTGGAGCTACGACCTGCTCTCCGAGCCCGAGCGCGCCCTGCTGCAGCAGCTCTCGGTGTTCGCCGGCGGCTTCGACACCAAGGCGGCCCTCGCCGTGTGCCCGGCCGCCACTCTCGAGCTGCTCGCGGGCCTGACCGATCGTTCCCTGATCATCGTCGAGGGTCGCGGTCGCCACGCGGCGCCGCGATTCAGGATGCTCGAGACGGTTCGCGAGTTCGCCGGCGAGCACCTCGCTGAGGCAGACGAGGTCGAGCTGATGCGAAACCGCCATCGCGACTACTACACCGAGATAGCGGAGAATGCCGAGCCGGGGCTTACGAGCCCTGACGATGCTCGCTGGCAGGCCGTCCTGCTGACCGATCAGGATAACCTTCGGTCGGCGATGGCCTGGAGTCGCGACCGCGGCGAGGCCGAAGCGCTGGCGCGGTTGGTGGCGCCGCTGGGCATGCTCTGGACGCTGTCCAATCGGGCCGCCGAGCTGCTGAGATGGTTGGAACCCGCTTTGGCGCGAGCGGAGGAGGTCTCTCCGCGGCTGCGTGCCAGGTTGCGCTATTACGAATGCGTTTCCGCCACTTTCACTGGTCGCATCGGGGAGGTGCCGGCGCTGGCCAACGAGACGCTAGCCCTGGCCCGCGCCGCCGGCAGCAAACGCGATGAGGCGATGGCGTTGGGGATCCTCGCAGTCGTTGCCGGGGTGATCGGCGGGGCCGAGGCGATGCGCCCCTACGTTGACGAAGCCCTCCCAGTGGCCCGTTCGGCCGGCTTTGCATATGGCGAGGTCATGGCGCTCGAGGTTTTGGTGCTTGTGCGCTTGTTCCAGTCGGGACCTGAGGAGACCTGGCGGTTGATCCAGGACGCCATCGCTGTCGCCAGGGCAGGTGTGCAAAGGCACACCCAGCTGACGGTGAGGTCGTTCAGTGGATACGTCGCTCTCACCCAGGGACGGCTGGCTGAGGCGCACCAGATCCTGGCGGCGGTCGTGGCTGAGGGCCGCGAGATGGCCGACTTCAATTACCTGCACAGCCTCATCGACGTGGGTCTCGTCGAGATGTTGAGGGGTGACCTTGCCACCGCGCGAAGCCTCGTCGCCGAGGGCATGGCGGCCGCGGAGAGGTCAGAAGCCGAGGGGAGGGCGGCGTTCGGGGTCGGCCATCATTCTCGATTTGTGCTCGGCTGGATGCAGCTGGCTGGCGGCGACGCGATTCAAGCCAGGGACTCGATGACTGCGGTTGTCGAGGGTATACGCGTGTCGATCGTCCGGCCTGTTGTTCCAATGCCACTGGTGCTCCTGGCCGAGGCCCACCTTGCTCTTGGTGCGCTGGGCGAAGCGGCCGCCGCACTTGAGGAAGCGATTTCGATCGCGGAATCGCGAAAGCTCATCTGGTTCCAGGGCCGGGCGAGCGTCGTGCGGGCCAAGCTGCGCGTTCGCCAGGGCGACATGCAGGGAGCTGAGTCACTGATTCACGAGGCCCTGAGTCTTGGACGCGAGGCCGGCGACCGGATGGGGTTGGTCGATGCCCTCGAGCTGCTGGGCCGGCTGGCTGCGGAGCAAGACAGTCATAAGGAGGCGGTCCGGCTCTTGGCGGCGGCCGACAGCTTGAGAAGCGAGATTGGCTATCGCTTTGGGATCGACCGCGAGGTGCAGGAGTCTGGACTCGCCAAGGCCAGGCGGATCCTCGGCCATGATGAGTTCACTGCGACCTGGGCCGAGGGTGCGAAACTCTCTGCCGACGAAGCCATCGCATACGCCGCCCGTGGCCGCGGTGAGCGCAAGCGCCCGGCCGCCGGCTGGGCGAGCCTGACCCCAAGCGAGTTGGAGGTTGTCCGTCTCATTGGGCAGCACCTCAGCAACCCTGAGATCGCGGGCCAGCTGTTCGTGTCGAGAGCCACTGTCAAGACCCACCTGGTCCACATCTTCAGCAAGCTGGGCATCGACTCGCGCTCAGAGCTGGTGGCCGAAGCCATGAAGCGTGGAATTGAATTTCGGCAAGAATTGCAAAGGTGACCCGTAACTGCACAGGGCCCAGTCGGCAGGAACGTCCAATCCGGCCATAAGCGCTCATCGAACCACAGCCGGCGCGCGGGTGTCAGCAGGACGTGGTGGCTGGGGAGGAAGGATTCGAACCTTCAACCTTCTGATCCAGAGCAATCCGCGATATCGCTTATCGCGATTTCGAATTGAGTTGCCGCGCCTGATAAGTGAATTACGCGGTGGCTCCGCGTCTGAGCCCGGGACGCCAATTTGGCGCGAAACCCGCGCGTAGCGCGTTAACAAAGCTCTAAGTTGAGCATCCGACCCCGCTGACCGGAGCGACCACTTGAATCCAGCTGGGTTCGTTTTCTAACTAGCCACCTGTGTTCGCACCATCGGGCGTTTCGACCTCCTGCCACGCCGCATTGGTCGTGACGGGCATGAAGGCTCCGACGAGGACCGCCCCGGCGACCATGGCGCCGGCGCTGACCCGCAGTATGTCGGCCATCCCGACGGTGTAAGCGTCTTGGGCCGCGTGAAGAAGCGCCGTGCTAAATGGAGCGGGAAGACCGCCTGCGATCAAGGTGGCCCTGGCCACGCTGCCCTCTGCTACATCCTTCAGCCTGGCGGGCAACGCCGTCAGCTGATCCGCCAGATCAGCTCGGTAGGCGTTGTTGAGGATGCTGCCAAGGATGGCGACGCCAAATGAGGCGGCGAGTTGTTGGAGGGTCCGGTTCAGGGCGCTTCCCGCTCCTGTCTGCTTCTCGGGCAGGATGCCGAGGATGACGTTGAGTGAAGTGAACAGCGACACCGATCACCGGCAGGGCGACTGCCATGAGGCCAAATCCGCTGTCGGCTTTGACCAGTGACAGCAGCGACATGCCGACGGCGCATATGAGAAGCCCGAGCACAAGCATGACCCGAACACCGAGGCGGGCAACCAGCCGGTCGCTGCCAACAGCGCCCAGCACGATGCCGCCGATCAGCGGCAGCAAGCGGACGCCGGTGGCCTGGGCGTCATTGGCCTGGACGATCTGGAGGAAGGGCGTGAAGACGAAGAGCACTCCCAGCAGCGCAAAGCCCATGACCATGCCGACCAGCACCGACCAGGTGAAGCGCGGGTTCAAGAACAACCGGAGGTCGACCAGGGGCGATCGCACCCGCTCCCAGTCATCGCAGCCTCGATTGAGGCATTTGAGATTCTGGTTTCCTGAAAAGTCGTCCCGACTTGCATTTCGCCTCTTCTGAATCCACACTCGACCGGTCGGACCGAGGCTACCGAGCGCCGGGGCAACCGGCTGTGCCGATCGGCACATTCAGTCCGTGCCCTTCAACACAGTTGATTTCTCTGCCACGACCAGGTCGAACGTAGGACACTCAGGACACGACCCAATGGCCACCGTGTCCACCAACCTGCCGGAGCCACTGACGCGTTTCGTCGGCCGAGAGGCTGAGCTGTCAGAAGCCGCCGCCCTGCTGGGTGAAGCGCGGTTGCTCACCCTTACGGGCCCGGGCGGCGCCGGCAAGACGCGTCTTGCACTCAGGCTGGCATCCGCGGTTGCCGAAGACTTTCCGGACAGAGTCTGGTTCGTCGACCTGTCGTCGGTGTCTGACGGCGAGTTCGTCTTGGACCGTGTGGCGCTGAGCCTTCACGTCAAGGAACCTGGACGTGGCAAGACGCTGGGCGAGGCCGTGGGCCGCTACCTGGCTCGTCGCCAAGCGCTGCTCGTGCTCGACAACTGCGAGCACGTGGTGGAATCGGCCGCCGTGGTCACGGCCGGGCTGCTGGCCGCTGCTCCGGCGGTGAAGATCGTCGCCACCAGCCGCGAGCCGCTTGGGGTCGGTGGCGAGGTGACATGGGCCGTGCCGCCGCTGAGCGAGGCGGACGGCGTTGAGCTCTTCAGCGATCGCGCGCGCGGAGCCCGGCCCCAGTTCAGGCTCAGGGTTGAGGACGCCGACGCTGTGCGCTTCATCTGCCGCCGGCTGGACGGCCTGCCCCTAGCCATCGAGCTGGCGGCCGCCCGGGCCCGGGCCCTGGCGCCGGCCCGCATTGCTGCCCACCTCCAGGACCACTTCCGCATGCTGTCAAGCGGGCCCCGGACCGCACCCGGCCGGCAGGCCACCCTGCGCGCCTCGTTTGAGTGGAGCTATGAGCTGCTGACCAAAGCCGAGCGCGCGCTCTTGCGCCAGCTGTCGGTGTTCGCCGGCGGCTTCGAACTGGAGGCTGCCCTGTCCGTCTGCCCAGCAGCCAGTGTCGAGCTGCTGGCGGCGCTGGCCGACCGCTCGCTGATCACGGTCGACGACCGGAGCGGGGGCGCCGAGCCCCGCTACCGGATGCTGGAGACCATCCGCGAGTTCGCGGCCGAACGCCTGGCCGAAGCCGGCGAAGTAGACCTCGTCCATGGCCGCCACCGCGACCACTACCTCGCACTGGCGGAGGCTGCGGAGCCGAAGCTGCTGAGCCCCGAGGAGGATCGCTGGCGGACCCGGCTGGGCAGCGAACAGGACAACCTGAGGGCGGCACTGGCCTGGAGCCGGGAACAGGGTGACGTGGAAGCGCTGGCCAGGATGTTGCCGGCCATGTACGCGTTCTGGGCGCTGCAGGGGCGGGTTACCGAATTTCAGATCTGGGTGGGGGCCACGCTCGAACGGGCTGGCGACCTTTCGCCGGGCCTGCGAGCCCGGATCCTGCTTTTCGAGTGCGTCATCTCCGTCATGAGCGGGCGTTCGCTGGGCGAGGTGCCGGCCATGGCCAACGAAGCCCTCGCCCTTGCCCGCGCCGGCGGCGACCGGCGTGAAGAAGCGCTGGCGCTGCTCATGCTCGGCATGGTGGCGGGGTTGTTGGGCGGCGCCGAGGCGATGCGCCCCTACTTCGACGAGGGACTGCCCCTGGCCCGCTCGACCGGCTTTGCACTAGTTGAACTGTTCTGGCTGACGATGTTCGCAACGCTCCGCTGGTTCCAGTCGGATCCGGGCGAGACCCGGCGGCGGGCCGAGGAAGCGATCGAGGTGTCGAGAACACTGGATCGCCACCACCGACTCGACGGCCTCGCCTGGGCTGGAATGACGGCGCTATTCCAGGGACGCTTGGCCGACGCGGCTCGGCTCCTGGAGACGGTGGTGGCGGATGGCCGCGAGACCACTGACCCCAACTATCTCTCTAGCCTGCCGTTGCTCGCCCTGGTGGCGATGTTCCGAGGCGACTTCGCCGCCGCCCGCGCCGGGATAGCGGACAGTCTGGCGGCCTGGCAAGCTTGGGAAGCCGAGGGGAGGGAAGCGATGGGGTTCGACCGCTTCTCCAGGTTCGTTCTCGGCTGGATGCAGCTGGCCGGCGGCGAGGCAGCCCACGCGGTGGACAGCCTGACGCCCATTGCCGACGCCCTGCGCTCGTTCTTCCTGCCGCGCTGGGCAGCCTTGCCCCTGGTGCTGATGGCCGAGGCGAGGCTGGCGCTGGGCGCGCTCGACGAGGCCGAGGCCAACCTCGACGAGGCCACCTCCCTCGCCCGCGCCGGGAAGCTGACCTGGCTCCTCGGCCGGGCGGGCCGAGTCCGGGCGAAGCTGCGCGTCCGCGAGGGGAACCTGGAAGAGGCGGAGTCGCTGGTGCAGGAAGCCCTCGGCCTGGCGAGGGAGGCCGGCGATCAGTTGGGGCTGGTGGACGCGTTGGAGCTGCTGGCGAGGCTGGCCGCGGACCAGGACAGTAATAAGGAGGCGGTCCGGCTCTGGGCGGCGGCGGATTCGTCGCGGTCTGCGCTGGATTACGTCCGCTTTCCGGTCGAGCAAGGACCCTACGACGCTGCTATTGCCGGCGCCAAGGAGGCGCTTGGTCCAGATGAGTTCGCGGCAGTGTGGGTGGAGGGCGCGAAACTCTCTCCAGATGAGGCGATCGCCTACGCTGCCCGCGGCCGCGGTGAGCGCAAGCGCCCCGCCACCGGTTGGGCAAGCCTGACGCCGGCCGAACTGGAGGTCGTCCGCCTGGTGGGGCAGCACCTAAGTAACCCCGACATCGCGGCCCGCCTGTTCGTGTCGCGAGCCACCGTTAAGACACATCTCGTCCACATCTTTAGCAAGCTCAACATTGACTCCAGGTCGGAGCTGGCTGCTGAAGCCGTGAAGCGTGACATGCAGGCGCAGTCAGGCCGTCGGACTTAGGGTCTTCATCGAGGGCGCTGAAGACTGTCCTCAACATCGAGTCCCCTCAGTCGTTGCTGGGTTCGATCACAGCGCGACCACCTGCCACCGCAGATGGCCACGTTGGCTGTCAGGGCCAGCACCCAATTAATGGAGTCAGATGGCAGACGCCGACGATGAACCCGGCATCGCAATCGGCGTTGGCTGGGGCGTTGGCTGGGGAGGAAGGATTCGAACCTTCAACCTTCTGATCCAGAGTCAGCTGCGCTACCGTTGCGCCACTCCCCAAATTCGCCGGCGGGGCCGGGCCGCCTATTCTAGCCAGCCCCTAAACGGCCCCCGAACCGGCTTTTCCACACACTCTCCACAGCTGTGGTTGCCTACCAGCGCCGGCGTAGGTTACCGGCCTGTCAGGGCCTACTCAGAGCGCCGGCCGGCCACCGTGTCCGCAGGCGGCCGAGAACGCATGCGAATCGAAACCTGTGGCGGCGGGCCCATGAGCCGCTCGAACACTGCTTCCAGCAGTGTCTTGGCACGGTAGAGGTTGATCGCCCACCCCACCCCAAACACGCGGTCGCTGAACAAGCGGTCGGACTCGGGGTTCCAGTACGCGTCGCGTATGCGTTCCCACGTTGGAGGCCGGAAATCGTAGGGTACGACGCCACCCACGCGACCATGCCACGTGCGCTCGGACTCAGGCTTGGCAAGCTCGGTGGCGACTGCCGCCACGACCAGCCCCACCACCGCCAGCCGGACCGTCCGTCGGAGCCCTCGCAAAGTGCCCATACTTCAGAGTGAGAGTAGTCGAAGATAACCTTGCACGTCTTGAATCCGTTCTTGCAGGCGGGGTAGATGGCTACCAGGCTGCAATCCACGACTAGATGGCTTCGATGGCTTACGCCTGGTCTTGAGATCAAGCGCTGGCTGCTCCTGCTCATGATCGCCGAGCTGGTCCTGGTGCTCGGCTTCGCGTACTTCTTGAAGGCGTTCTACGAGACGGCGACACTGCCCGCCCAGTTCTACTACATCACCCTGCAGTTCTGGCCCCACTGGGCGCGCGCGCTCATATTCGGAGCTCTCGGCGTCGCCCTGCTCCTGTACAGCTACATCAAGCTGACGCAATCTGTTCTCGGACCATTCCTGCCCGGCAACAGCACCAGCAGCCTGGTCGATGTGATTCACGCCTTCAGGCTGAAAGGACGCGGACCGCGCATCGTCGCCATCGGCGGCGGCACTGGGCTCAGTGCACTACTTCGTGGACTGAAGACCTATACGTCGAATCTTTCTGCGATCGTCACGGTCGCCGACGACGGCGGCTCGTCGGGCAGGCTGCGAGACGAGTACCGCATCCTTCCACCGGGTGATTTCCGGCAGTGCTTGATCGCATTGGCGGACGCGGAGCCTCTGATGAAGCAGCTCTTCGACCACCGCTTCACGGAGGGATCCCTCAACGGCCACTCTTTCGGAAACCTCTTCATCATGGCGATGGCCGATGTCACGGGGAACTTCGAGCACGCGCTGCGCGAGTCTGGCAAGGTGCTCGCCGTCAAGGGCACGATCCTGCCCTCGACGCTCCAAGACGTCACGCTGGTCGCGTCCATCAATGGACGGTCGGTCGAGGGCGAGTCCAAGATTCCGAAGCAGAATGCTCCCATCAGCCAGGTCTTCCTAAAGCCGGATGGCGCCCAGGTCAACCCTGAGGCTACGCAGGCGATTCTCAGCGCCGAGCTCGTCATCATCGGCCCCGGTTCGCTGTACACGTCGATCCTGCCGAACCTCCTGGTGGAAGGGATGGTCGAGGCCATCAAGGCCTCGCCCGCGATCAAGGTCCTCATCTGCAACCTCGCCTCCCAGTACGGAGAGACCGACGGCTACCAGGTCAGCGATTACCTGCGCGTCATCCGAGACCACGTGGGATCCGATCTCTTTGACTTTGTACTGGTCAACTCCAACCATGCGCACATGCCCACGGGCGGCCAATCGCAGGTGATCTTCAAGGCCGAGGATTCGACTGCGAACCCAGAGGTTCGCTTCATCCCGGCCGACGTCGTCAATGTCCGGATTCCCTCACACCACGACCCGGACAAGCTCGCCCGGGTGATCATGCGGAAGGTCTGGCAGGCATAGAGGCCCGGCCGGAAAAGCCCTCGACGGATCTTCGGCGCCCATGCGGCCCATCTCCGGGTTCAGCTCCTCTGCTGCTCGCTTACGAATCGATTTGATGCGCTCGCTGCGCTGCTCGTCGCTTCACCCGGATCTAGACCACCTGGATCACCGAATCTCTCGCCGAGGGTTTTCGGCCGCGCCTCTAGCCGGCACCTGTGGCGGGCGCCTTGCGCGCCACCGGCTGACGGCCTCGACGATGACGGTGGCCGCGGCGACATAGAGCAGTCCGTCGAGTGCGTCGACGACGTAATGCTCTCCGAGATAGACGATCGAGGCCACGACCGCTGCCGACCACGCGATCAAGCCCACCGCCAGCCACCGATACCTGGACCACGCGTAGACAGCGGCCAGCATCGGGAACGCGGCATGAAGCGAAGGGAAGGCAGCGAACTGGTTGGGGTTCAGATTTGTGTAGAGGGGCGTGACCACATAGTTCTTGCCCCACAGCTTGTCGATGGTCTCGTTGAGGATCTTGTGGATGGCCTCAGGTCCGCTGTATCCGCCCGCTGGACCGAACTGGTACCACGGCGGCGCCGAAGGCCAGAAGAGGTAGGTGACAAACGAGAGCATGGCCATCAAGAGCAACGCCGCTATGAACCGGTGGTAGTGATCGCGGCTGCGCACCCAGAAGATGAACCCGACGACGATCGGCAGCGGGAAGTGCATGAAGTAGAAGAACATCGCGCCGAGGTCTTGGAGGCCGACAACGTCCGGCCGATAGAACGCCTCCTGCAGCGTCACCGTCGGCAGAGTCCCTCCAAACAGGGGTCGCTCGAAGCCAGACAGGTCGTGGGGAGAAAAACCGGTTTTGGCCGCAAACCCGCGCATGGCCTCGTACGCAAAGAACAGGACCAGGAAGGGGCCCCAGTCGACGATGAATGTGCGGCCCCGGCCGAGCGCGATCGCGATCAGGAGCAGCGCGAGCACGACCCACTCCGGCTCGATGGAGATGCCCCGCCACAGCATCACCCCGAAGAGCAAAGCCAGGTAGAGGATGCTGCCGACGAGAATCAGGCGGGGCCGGCGCTGCCCGGCCGGCCGATCAGTCGACGCGGACAACGGCCACGGCGGCGATCTCAACGGTCACGGAAAACGGCAGCGCGTTGGTGCCCAGAGCCACGCGCGTGTGCTTTCCGGCGTCACCGAGGACGTCGACCAGCAGCTCCGATGCCGCGTTGATGACCTTGGGCTGCTCGCCGAAATCGTCGGTCGAAAGCACAAAGGCGATCACCTGGGTCACTTGCTCCACGTTGTCCAGCCCCCCTGCCGCTTCCATCTGTGCGAGGACGTTGAGGGCGCACACACGCGCGGCGATCTGGGCCTGCTCGACGCTCACCTGATCCGGGCAGCGGCCGGTCATGCGCCGGCCGTCCTGGACCGGCACCTGGCCGGCGACGTAGAGGAGTGAGCGTCCGCCGCCAATCGGAACCAGGCGCGTCGGCACGTACGAAGCGACCGCGCCGGGTGGCGATGGAAGGATCAGCCCCAGCTCGCGTAGGCGTTCATGCGGGCTGGGCATTGCGGGCGAGTCTAGCGGCTCACCGACGACGCGCGCGGAGGTTCGAAACCATGGCCAGGACGATCACGAGCAGAGCGATGCCACCCAGGCCCACGTATGGCGCCTGTGACGATCTCACCAGACGCACGAAGTCCGCCCACACGCCCGTGCCTGGCGACGAATTGATCCGGCCACCACTTGCGGGCGGCGTCGCCGCACCGAACGGCCCCTTCGGCGCGGCACCGGTGTCGTGATACGCCCACAGGGCCGGTAGATGGTCGGCGGCTCGGAACGTGGCTGCGTAGAGAACAGGCTTTTCGTCGTTCGACACCGCCAAAGCTGTGATGGATGGCAGCGGAGGTATCAACGTGCGGAAATGGCGCCCTGAGTCACCGGTCCACCACAATCCGCCCGAGCTCGACCCACCCCCATCGCTGGCGACATAGAAGCGGTCGAAGTGAGTGGTTACAAACGCGATTTGCGTGTAATCGGTCGATGGCAGGAGATCACCACCGCTTAGAGGCGCGAAAGTTGACCCGTTGTCGGCCGAGATGAAGAGTCCCGCGTTGGTGCCGACGACCAGGGGCCTCACGTTGCCGGTCGGCGGCAGCGGTCCTGCCGCCAGCCGCGCGATTGCTGTGCCGCTTATGGGTGGATTCAGAGACGTCCAAGTGCTCCCGGCATTGATGCTCTGAAAGAGTGCCGGCCCCGCAGCTCCAGATCCTGCGCCGCTACCGGCCACCAGCCGCGCTGGATCATGTATGGCCTCGACCGCGAGCGCGTCGATACCTGTGGTGGATAGCCCCGACTGCTTCCAGAGGTCCCCATCGAAGCTCGTGTAAACGCCTCGGTCCGTGCCGGCCACGATCAAGGCGAGCGCAAACGCGAAGACACGGACATCGCGGCCATCCAGTCCGCTGACCACGGCCCATGTAGCGCCACCGTCGCCGCTCACAAGCGCGCCTGCTCCGCGAGTCCCGGCCAGGACTTGATCGGGCTTCAACGGGTTGAAGGCGATCGTGATCACCGGCGTGCGGCCACCGTGCACGACAGCCCAGGACGATCCGCCATCCGTCGAACGCAACAGAGAACCCTGTGAATCGGCCGTGATGAGGACCTGGTTGTGCAGGGGATCCACGGCGAGGGCAAAGATCGGCGACTTGCCCTGCAGCGGAGGTAGCGGCAGCGCGACCCAGGTCGAGTCGGGAAGCGAGGCGGCATCGACACCGAGTCCGGCGATCACAGAAGCGAGCATCGCCACCAGCGTCGCGGCAAGACGTCGACTAGAAAGCGACACGAGCGTGCCGATTATCACTCAACCCGCGCAGTGCAATGTTGGTGGCGACGCCCATCAATCGATGACGAGCTTCGGCCTCAGATCTCTACAATCCCATGCGTGCTGGCTCGTGCCACAGCGTGGCTGGACCGTGCCGCCTTCAATCCGGCCAAGCTTCCCGATGACCTGACGATCGGAATCGCGTTGGCTCCGCCAGTGATCGCGGGCCTCATCATCTTCCGTTTGCCCGCGCTCCAGATGCTCGGCGTCGCCTTGGCGTTCGGCGTCGGCGCGCAAGTATTCGCGAGGATCGTGTGGCGGAGTCAGTTCCCGCGACCGCAGGCGAGTCCTTTGATCGCTGCCGTGGTCGGAGTTGCGTTGATTGGCGCTGGAGCACCACTTACAACGCGGATCGCCGGTATCGTCGTGCCGGGAACACCGATCGTGATCGCGGCTCTGGCGGTTGCGCTCGAATTGATTCGGGCGCGTTACGTCCAGGCGGTTCGCGCGCAGACGGGACTACTCGCCTACGCGATGGTCGCATTGATCACACGCGGCGCGCCATTCGCATACATCAACCCTGCGAACGGCAAGTCGTTCGGCGACCCGATCGGGGTCTGGCACCTCTACTTCAGCCCGGCGTCTGCGCCCATCGACTCGATCCGCCTCTACGTGGGGAACGTGCCCGGGCCGGTGTTCGCGACCTCGATGCTGGCGGTCCTGATCGGGATCGCCTGGTTGGCATACGCGCGCCGGTTGAGCCTCGTCGTGCTAGCGACATTTCTGCTCGGAGCGATCGTGCCGATCCAGCTCTTCCACTGGGACCTCCTGTTCCAGCTCGATAGCGGACCGACATGGTTCGTGGCCGGCCTGCTGCTGGCCGATCGCCGACTTCTTCCGGGCTCCTGGGCGATCCGCCCGGTGCTGGGTTTGGGCGCAGGGATCCTTGCCGTGGGGCTGCGGTCGCGCGGCTATGGGATCGAGGCCGCTTTCTTCACGGTCGCCGGCGCGCAGGCGGTAATGGCGCTGGTCGTGGCCGCGCTCTGGGCGATCAGTCTCGGCACCGAGCGCATGCGTAGGGTGCGCCGGCTGCGCCAGCGCGAAGCCCAGCTCCGCGTGGTCAAGACCGTCACTCGGGCCAGTTGACGCTCACGCGACCTTGACGGCTGCGTCGGTCGCACCGAGAGCGGCAGCGAGATTTGCGGCCCGAGCGCGAACTCCTGTCAGCGACTTCGGCGGCAGCTTGCGGAAGGGATCGACCGTCACGTAAAGGACCTGCTTGGTGACGATGTGGCTCCAGGTCGCAACCACTCGGCCATCGATCAAGACCACCGGCGAGATCCATCCGGCGACCCGGCTTACGCGCCAGCGGTAGGCGGCGTCGAAGAGATGGTCGCGCCTGCTGTAGCCCATCAAGTAGGGATCGAAGGCCGGCAGCAGCTGAACCGAGGAATCAGACTGCACCCGCCCGAATTGGCGGAGATCGGTTGCGAGGAGCTGGGCGCGCTGGCCCTCGATCGAAACTTCCGCCAGCTCGTCTGCGATGGCCGTCCAGGCCGCTTTCGCAAGCCCCGGCCACCTACCCCACCAGTTGGAGAAGTCTTCTTTGGTGGCCGGCCCGAACGCGCGCAGGTAGCGCCGTGCCACCTCCGCGAGCGCTGCATCGGGATCGACGTCGCGCCACGATGCGAGCCACTGTTGCGGTCGCACGAAAGTGACGCTCGCGCCCGTGGAGGGACCAAAGCAGAGTAGCCCTCGCCGTGCGACCGGCTTGAGGATGCTGCCCCATCCTGACCTCAGCACCGTCTGTACACGCTGGGGGCGGCCTTTGCCCACCGCCGCGATGAGCTGCTGGCGCGTCATCGGCTTGCTGTTGACCGTCTCGCCAATGGCCTCGAGAAGATTCAAGAGCTCGGGCTCCGACATCTCGACGAATTTGAGCCAGCTCTTGTTTATGCGGATCCAGCGCGTTCGCATCGCCGCGGTGTAGAGGGGCAGGTCTTCAGCGGGGATGAGGTGCAGCGTCCCGCGCATGAGCCAGGTCTTGACCAGCGTCTTGTCTTTCCACAGCGCGGCCTGGACGTCACGCGGCTTGCAGTCGACGCGCACGGCGATCTGCAGCTCAGCCGCCGACATCACCTGGGCTTGAGCGCCCCCCATGTCGCCCACCACACGGACCATGTCCTTCTTGGGCGCTCGCTTCGCGAGATGATGCCGCGCGAGCCGAAATGCGTGGACCTGGGCCCAGCTCAACTCTTCGGCCGCGGCCGGTGGCTTTGGGCGGGGCATGGCTCAGTCGAAAAGGTTGCTGCCGCGGGTGACGAACTGGTCGCGAAGAGGACCTGTGCCGATGAGCTGGACCGGCGTGCCGATCAGCTCGCCGACACGCTCGACATAGTCGCGGCAGCGTTGGGGGAGATCGTCCCAGCAGCGCGCCGAGCCGATCTCCTGCTGCCAGCCAGGCATCTCCTCATAGATCGGCGCGCAGTGCTTGTAGTGCGAGATGTTGGCGATCGGGTGGTCGTAGCGCGCACCGCGGAACTCGTATCCGGAGCAGATCTTGAGCAGCGGCTGATCGTCCAGGATGTCGAGACGCATCAGCGCCGCGCAGCCGACTCCGTTGACACGGACCGAGTAGCGGGCCACGGCGGAATCGAACCAGCCGATGCGCCGAGGGCGTCCAGTGACGGTGCCGAACTCGTGACCGCGTTCGCGGATCTGGTCCCCCACCTCGTCGGTGAGCTCTGAGGGGAACGGACCGTAGCCGACGCGCGACGTGTAAGCCTTGAACACTCCGACCGTCATGTCGACCTTTGTCGGCGGGATGCCGCTGCCGGTCAGGGCGCCGCCGGCGGTCGGGTTGGAGCTGGTCACGTAGGGGTATGTGCCGAAGTCCAGGTCGAGCATCGTCGCCTGCGCGCCTTCAAGCAGGATGTTTGCGCCGCTGTCGAGCGCTTCCTGGATGATCGGGAAGGTGTCCTTGATGAAGGGATCGAGCTGCTTGGCGTAGCCGAGGTACTCGGTGAGCATGTTCTCCCAGTCGATCGCCTCGCGCTCGTAGAGCTTGTTCAGGATCGGGTTCTTCACCTGACCAACGACGAACGAGAGCTTCTTGCGCATGAAGGCTTCCTTCTGCAGGTCGCCGATGCGGAAGCCGATGCGTCGAACCTTGTCGGAGTAGGCCGGCCCGATGCCGCGCCACGTGGTGCCGAGGCGGTCGTCGCCGCGCGCCTCCTCCTCGAGCTGGTCGAACAGCGGGTGATACCGCATCACCATGTGAGCGCGTTCGCTGACGATCAGGTGGTTGGGCTCGATCCCACGTTCGCGCAGCTGGGAGATCTCGCGCAGCAGAACGATCGGGTCGACCACGACGCCGTTGCCGATGACGCACGTGCAGTGCGGGTAGAGAATCCCGGAGGGGATGAGCTGGAACTTGAACTCGCCGTGCTCGGTGATCACGGTGTGCCCGGCGTTGTTGCCGCCCTGGGTACGGATGACCATCTGGGCTTTCGAGGCGAGGTAGTCGATGACCTTGCCCTTGCCTTCGTCCCCCCACTGGCCGCCGACCAAAATGATGACCACGGCTACTCGGTTCCGGGCTCGGGACGCCTCGTCTCCAGGTTGTAGAACCGGGTGTGGTCGCGGCGGAACTTGAGCTCGATGGTCCCGGTCGGGCCGTTGCGGTGCTTGGCGACGATGACCTCGGCGATTCCGGGCCTCTCCTCTGATTTGTAGTACTCGGGCCGGAACAGGAACATCACAAGATCCGAATCCTGCTCCAAAGCACCACTCTCTCTCAAATCGCTGAGGATCGGCCGTTTGTCCGGTCGCTGCTCAGGCGCGCGACTCAACTGTGAGATGGCTATGACAGGTATGCGCAACTCGCGAGCCAAACCCTTTAGAGCTCTGGATATGGCTGAGACTTCCTGCACGCGGTTGTCGTCGCCACGCGAACGACCGTGCATGAGTTGCAGGTAGTCGACGACGATTAGATCGATGTTGTGTCGCAGCTTGGCTTGACGAGCTTTCAACTGCAGCGTCAACTCATCCATGACCGGTGTGTCGTCGATGTAGATATTCGCCTCGCCCAGTGGTCCGAGGGCGTTCGAAACCCGGTCGAATTCAGCCTCACTCAACAGGCCCCGATGCAACCGTTGTGCGTCGATCTGCGCCTGCTCGGTGAGCAGCCGTTCAGTCAATTGTTCTTTAGACATTTCGAGGCTGAAGATGGCTATCGACTTCTTGGTCTCAAGGGCCGCATGCAGGCTCACGTTGAGGACTAATGAAGTGTTGTGCACCAGGATGTCCTGGGCAATGAAGTTGCTGGTCTCGGGAACGGTCAAGTCATATACCTGATGCTCGCCAGTTGGAGTTATGGAGACGATTTCGTCCCAATAGATCTGGTCGCTTGCCAGCCGCGCAAGGCGTCGATCGCGAAGTACGTCGGCGTAGTTCGCCAATCGACCCTGAGTGATTCCTCGCGATCGATGCGGATTGAACCCACGCCTTCCGGCACCGATCTCACCGCTCAGCACCGAGAGTTGTGTGACGGTCAGACCGCGTGCCTCCGCCGAGGCTCGTACATCGACCCAGATCTGTTTCGGAAGCAAGCCCCGGTTGGTTCGGCGTGGCTCTGCGAATCGCTTGAAGCGTAGGGCTTTCTCTCCGATCCAACCGATCTGCTGCTGATACCACTCGACCGAGGCCGGCTCGGTGATTTCGACGCGCCAGCTCCGCTCCTTCGTCCTCCAGAGTTTGGACACGATCCCGAACCGAACGAAAGCGTGGTGAATGTCTTCAGCGAGTCCCTGCGAAGCGACCGTGAACTCGATTCGAGGGTAACCTCCCATCGAATAGATCGTTCCGTCACAGCTCATGAGGGTCCGCACGAACTCTCGAAGGCGGTCGCGGTCCCAGAGCCACACGTCTTTGGGAAAGCGCTTCTGTTCGGCGAGCTTGCCGACAAGACCTAGATCTCGCAACCAGTCTTTGAGCGGGTTCCTGTTGCCGCGGTCGGCCGATGGGTAGTACGTGACGTCGTGCCGGCGCACATGCAAACTCGGGTAGAGGGTCGCGACCTGGATGCCGAAGTCGTCGACGATCGCGGCATCGGTGTTTGTGAACCCAGGAGTCCCGCTTGTCAGCGATCCTTCAGCGATGAAATAGGCCAGCAGACGAACTCGGCCTATTGGCCACGAACGATCTGTACCGAAGCAGTCCACCCTTCGTGGAACGGCTATCTTCTCGCCGGCGACGATGTCGTGCAGCGGCTGCCACCCGCGCGCGGTGAGAAACGGATGGTGGCCGGTGACTTCTACCGATCGGCCGGTCCGCGTCGTGACCTTGAAGCATGGCTTGATTCCGCTGTCGACCCATGCCTGCACATCATTGGGTGTGATGCGGCCGTCCCATGTGAACCCGTGAATACGGGGAAGCTGTCGTCGGACCGCCTCCTCGATCGTAATGCGCTCGCCGGTGGCGAAGTCGATAACGAGACTATCGCTTCGGAGGCACTTGCCCATGCTCGGCCGGCCCGCCACGATGATCAGGTCCGAGTCCTTGAACCCGCCCGTCATGCGGTCGAGGTCATGGAACCCCGACGGCACGCCGACCACCCCCTGCCCGCTCTCCATCTGCAGCGAGATCCGCTCCATCGCCGGCCCCAGCAGGTCATAGAGCTTGGCGAGCTCGCGCTGGTCGCGGTCGTCGGCAACCCCGAACACCATCGACTGCGCCTGGTTGATCGCGTCTTCCGCTTCGACGCCATCGTCGTATCCCAGACCGGCGACATTCGTGCCCGCCGAGATCAGCCGGCGCTTGTAAGCCTTCTCCTTGACGATCCGGCCGTAGTACTCGATGTTGGCGGCCGTCGGCACGGCGCTCTGCATCGACGCCAGCTGAGCTCGTCCGCCCACGCGGTCGAGCATCCCCATGGTCTGGAGCTGGGCGGCGAGGGTGACATTGTCGATGGGCTCGCCCGCGGCGAACAGATCCAGTGCCGCCCGGAAGATCTGCCCGTTGTTCTCCCGATAGAAGTCCTCAGGGTGGAGAAACTGGAGGACCTTCGCGATCGACAACGGGTCGAGAAGAATGGAGCCGAGCACGGACATCTCGGCATCGAGGTCGTGGGGTGGCACCCTCCCGGGTGCGAGCGCGATCGTCGCCATGAAACCGCGGGCCCTATCTGTCCTGGGTGACGATCACGTTGACGTGGGCGGCCACGTCTCGGTGGAGTTTCAACGACACCTGGTGCTCGCCGAGCGTCTTGATCGGCTCCTTCATGTCGATCTTGTGCCGGTCGATCTCCACCCGATGCTGAGCCTTGAGCGCGGCGGCGATGTCCTGGTTGGTGATCGAGCCGAAGGCTTTGTCTTCCGCCCCAACCTTCAACCGCACCACCACAGTCTTGTTGTCGATCTCGTCCGCCAGCGCCTGCGCGTCCACTCGATCTTTCGTCTCGCGCTTGACGGCGGCCTCACGCAGCCGCTTCGCCTCGGCATCGACGCCCTTGTGGGCCGCCACCGCCAGCTTCCGCGGCAAGAGGTAGTTGCGGCCGTATCCGTCCGTTACCTCTTTGACATCGCCGGCCTTACCGACGTTCTCGACATCCTTGGTCAACATCACCCGCACTTCTACCTAGCCCTCCGATACCGCTTGATACTCGTCGCGTCTCGCGACACGGGCGCGCACCCGGCCCACGAGCTGCCCCGTCCCCTCGCGTGCCGCGGCCACAGTGTCCTGGACGTCGCGATCGAAAACGCTGGTCCCCGCCTTCAAGGCCGCCTCGTGCTCGCGCCGGACCTCTTCCGGGCAGGCCTCGATAAAGGTCTTCACCGCCAGTACGCCCAGGGCGAGCACGTCCAGCTCGCCAAGCAGCGGCACCCATGCCGGAAAGTCGAGTGGGCTCACGATCACGGCCAGCGCGCCGACCAGCAGCGCCTTGGGGGCGGCCGGAACACGCTCGTCCCGCAGCAAGCAGTATGCGAGCTTTCCGTGCCGTGGCACCTCGATCAAAACCTCTTTGGCGCGCGAAAGGACAGGATGCATGGGGGCCGACAAAGCCTACCGCTTTTCGGTCGGCAGGAGGAACCTACTTAACTTAGCCTTTCCCAGATGTCGGCAG
>DASXTG010000025.1:0-4661 GCA_036505515.1 Candidatus Dormiibacterota bacterium
GGCGCGTCGACCGGAGGCGGCTCGGGCCGGTCCCACGGCGACCAGGACCGGTAGTCGTCACGCGGCATCCGGACCACCACCCGGCATGCGCTTGACGACGCCTCGGCGCCTCCTGCGCTCGGCGCGGAGGAGCGCGCCGTACTCGGTGCTGTAGGTGGCGATCAGGTGTGCGATCGCAGCGCGCCGAACCTCGCTGGTGAAGCGGGACGCGCGGTTGTGGCAGTCCTTACAGATCGTGGCCGGGTTGCGGTAGAACTCGGTGAGCGGCTTGGTCTTCCCGCACCGCGAACAACGCCGCTGACCTGCTGCGCAGGCAGGCGCGGCAGTATGATGCCCTCGCATCATGGGGTGCTCCCTCGTGGTGTGTTGTTGGCCCCGGGTGCGTGGCTAGACGCCCCGGGGCCGCCCTTTCAGCGCTGGCGGCCGGCGGGTCCATCACCTCCTCGATCGCCGGCGCGCTTGTTTCGGCGGGCCTTGGCGGACGCGAACGCGAGGCGTGCGAAGTGGGCGCTGCGCAAGTGCTCCGCGCGGCGCTGGCGCTCCTCTGGCGGCAAGACACCGTCCGGGTCGGCCTCGCGCTCGAACTTCGCTAGGAAGCCGGCGCGGGCGTTGGCGGTGATCGCCTTGGGATCGTTGCGTGCGTGCATCGTGTGCGCCGCGAGTCGCGCACGCAGGGTGCGCTCCGCGGGGCTGAGTGCCCGGCGGCGGGTCATGCGGATGCTCCCTCGTTCGGTAGAACGTCGCGGCATCGGGCTAGCAACACCGCGACTTCGGCGAATGTAGCTTGATGAGAATCATGCGTCAACCAGCAAGCCACACCGATCGGCAGCCGCTCGACGGATCGGGCATGCTGTTGCCACCTGTTACCAACAGCGAGGAAAGTAGCTGGGGAGTGACAGCACCCGAGCAGCGGAAAGCCTTCGGTGAGGCGCTGCAACAGGCGCTCGACCATGCCGGCATGTCCGGCCGCAGTCTGGCCGGAGCGCTCGGCCTCTCCCCTACCGCAGTCTCCAAGTGGCTGCGAGGCCGGACGACGCCCTCCCCGGAGACGGTCGCCCGAGCCGAGAGCGTTCTCGACACGAGCCCAGGAGCCCTGTCCGGCGCGCTGGGGTACGTCATCCTGGAGGCATCGGCGGACCGCCGAGCGCCGAGCGTGGCCGAGGCGGTCAAGGCCGATCCGCGCCTTGGCCCAAAGGAGCGAGCTGTCCTGCTCACGGTTTATCGTGAACTCGTACGGCAATACGCCACAGCCCGCTCCGAGCCGACCAAACCGACCAGTTGAAGCCTCCAACATCCCCTCACCACTTGTCGTCGCGTTACCGTTCGCTGAGGAAACCTCACCGCTGACCGCCGCGTCGAGTAGCTGAAATCGATCAGTTCTCGATAGAAAACGCTGAGGAAATCGCGATGCCGCGACCTCCGAAACCTGTGAATCCTTATGCCTCGTGGACAGCGCTGTTCGGCGCTGCTGTCCGGCACCTTCGCCTGCGACTTCGCCCCAGGCCCGCAGTCACACAGGCCGAGCTTGGAAAGCTGATTGGCTACTCCGGCTCGACCGTGAGCGCAATTGAGCGGGGGATGCTCCGCCCCGATGAAAAGTTCGTGGAGACCTGTGAGCGCGAGCTACCGGCCGCCGGCGTCCTGCGCGCGATGTTCCCCTTCGTCAATGTCGAGTGGGACGAGTGGGAGCGGCTGGGCCACCCCGGATCGCCGGCGGGCGTCGTTCCTCCGGTCGCGCTGAACGCCGACGAGCCGCGCCTACACGACGCCGGCTTTCTGGAGTCCGCCGCCGGTGCCGCCGAGGAGGCCTTGACGCTGGCTCGGGAGGCGGAAGCCTCCGAGATCGGCGCCGGGACGCTGGAGACGGTCCAGCGGAAGGTGGACCGGTACTGCCGCGACTACCCGACCACGTCGGCGGCGCTGCTGGCAGCACGGACGCAGCGCCAGCTCCACGAGGTCAAGGGGCTGCTGCGCGGGAAGGTGACGCTCGTGCAGCACCGCGAGCTGCTAGTCGCCGGCGGCTGGCTGTCGGTGCTGCTGGCCTGCGTTCAGTTCGACATGGGCGACCACCAGGCCGCCGAGGACACCCGCGACGCCGCTTTCCAGCTCGGCAAGGAAGCCGAGCACCAGGAGATTATGGCCTGGTCGTTCGAGCTGCTGGCATGGTTCGCCCTGGTTGCGGGACGCTACGAGGAGGTCATCGACCAGTCGCGAACCGGCCTGGTCCTGGCGCCCCACACCTCGGCCGGCGTCCAGCTCGCCGTCCAGGAGGCCAAAGGCTGGGCCCGGCTCGGCAACCGCCAGGAAGCCGAGCAAGCCATGCGCCAAGGAGCAACCGCCCTGGCTCGCCTGCCGGTTCCCTCCCATCCCGAGCACCACTTCGTGTTCGACGCCTCCAAGCTGTCGTTCTACGCCGCCACCATCTACGCCTGGCTAGGGGAGGCCGAGCGTGCGGTCGAGCACGGAACCGAGGTCGTAGCCCAATGCCTCGCCCTGCCCGACACCATCCGGTGGCCGGTCCGGCTCGCTGAGACCCGCGTCGACCTCGGCCTGGTCGCCGTGCAGCGCGAGCAGCTCGACGAGGCATGTCACCTCGCCTCGCTCGCCCTGGCCTCCCAGCGAAGGGCGGGGAGCACCATCGGCCGAATCGCCGAGCTGGACCACGCCCTCATCCGCCGCTATCCCGATGCATCGGAGGCCCGCGACTTCCACGAACGCTATCTTGCTGCCAAGGAGAGCTTCGAGCAGGGAGCCGCATCGTGAGCAAAGGAAGCCTGATCCGCCTCGGAGCCCTGGCGGTTCTCTGGGGCTCCGGCTTCCTGCTCATCAAGATCGCCCTTGAGGGCATGAGTCCCATCCAGATCGTCCTCGGCCGCCTGGTCGCCGCCGCCGTCGTGATGCTCCTGGTCGTCACCTACCGCAAGGAGCGCCTCCCGCGACGCCTCAGGCCCTGGGCGCACCTCGCCGTCATGGCCGTGGTGACCAACATCGCCCCGTACTTCCTCTTCGCCTGGGGCGAGCAGCACATCACCTCCAGCCTGGCCGGCGTCCTGAACGCCACCACTCCCCTGTTCACCCTCTTGCTGGCGGTCGGCACGCAGACAGAGCGCCTCACCGTGCCCCGCCTCGCCGGCTTGACTCTCGGTTTTGTGGGCGTCGTGATCCTCGCCGCGCCGTGGCATGACGGCGGTCTCAGCAGCTCCCTCCTTGGGATCGGCGCCGCCCTGCTCGCGTCCGCCTGCTATGCGGCGTCGTACGTCTACGCCCGCCGCTTCCTCAGCGGCGGCGAGCTGTCACCGCTGGTGCTCTCCTCCGGCCAGATGATCGCCGGCGCGGTCCTGCTAGCAGCGTTGGCGCCAGCGATCGCCCATGAACCCCTCGCGCTCACAACAAGTGTTGTCAGCAGCGTGGTCGTCCTCGGAGTACTCGGGACAGGTGTTGCCTACGTCCTGAACTACCGATTAATCGCTGATGAGGGTGCCACGACAGCTTCCACTGTGACCTACCTCCTGCCGATTGTCGCCGTTCTACTCGGCCTCGTGGTCCTTGGGGAGCCCGTAGCCTGGAACCTTGCGGCAGGTGCGCTGATCGTGTTGGTTGGCGTCGCCTTCTCCGAAGGTCGGATCAGCCGAAGACGGCACGCTCACCTCTCGGAGCGGCAAGCCGAGCTGGAGCGCGCTCCGTAGCTCGCCGTCGAAGCTATAGACATGCGAGACTTCCGAGTGCCGTGAGAGCTTCCTCTACGCCACTCAAGGGCGGTCTGTGGGCGGCCACCTGCGGCCGTCCTCAGCGGGAAACCCTTCTTAGTCCCACGAGGGTGTCGTGACTACTGACTCGGACTCAGCGTTCCAGTTCGATGTTGCGCTGTCTTTTGCAGGTGAAGACCGCGAATACGTAGATACTCTCGCGGATCGACTTCGCACACACGGCGTTAAAGTATTTTACGATCGGTACGAGCAGCCTACCCTTTGGGGCAAGGATCTCTATGAGCACTTAGACCATGTATACCAACGCGCCGCACGCTATTGCGTGCTATTCGCGTCTGAGCACTACGCGCGCAAAGTATGGACAAACCACGAGCGGAAAAGCGCTCAGGCTCGCGCGCTCCGCGAGAATGAAGAGTACATTCTACCGGTTCGCCTCGATGACACAGAAATCCCCGGTCTACGTTCTACGGTCGGGTACATCGATGCTCGCTCCACAACCTCAGACGAGCTTGTAGACCTTATTCTACAAAAGGTCCAGCAGCCATCGGAGCAAGTAGCATCCATCGCTGCTCGCGTTCGTGTACCTCGTACTGCTGAGGAGCAGCGCCAACTATTCGCACAGCAGCCGCCGGGCTGGGAGTACCTGCTTTTCGCCGGTGTCCTTGCACAAGGGCGGGATGCCCTTGAACCGAAGTGGCGAGACCATCAACTTCGCTATGTGCGTAGAGCCGGTCCGGCATTGAGTGATGCCGAGGTTCCCAGCTTCATACAGGCAGCGTTTAGAGAACTAGCGGGGCTCACGAGCAATCTTGAACGGATACTGGACGTTGAGGCAAAAGAACGGGCTTTCGGTCCTCTCGGAGTCCCGGGCGACCCCGTGCACATCGAGCACCTTGGCCAACGACTATTAGAAATGTACGAAAGCCTTCTAGATTGGTCGGCTCGCATTCGAGG
>DASXTG010000026.1:0-1674 GCA_036505515.1 Candidatus Dormiibacterota bacterium
GTGACGGTGCCCTGGACCACTCCTGTCGATGGAGTGGCCGTCGCCATCACGGGCGACAGTGCGACGAGCACGGAGAGCACGACGGACAAGGCTGCGCGCATCAGGACCTCACTCGTTGAGGGAAGCGACGAACGTCGGGTACATGCTAGTGGCCCCCAAATATGGCTGTCAAGCCTGTTTTGCGCACAAATCAGGTGTCATCGCCGTGCGCTCCGCCGGTTGCGCGCGTCGTCACGGGCGCGGCTGGCGCCTTCGGCGTAGTAGCTCTTGTAGTACTCGCCATAGTACTGACCGAAGTAGTACGAGTTGCGTTCCAGATCGACGCGGTTCAGGACGACTCCCAGGACTTTCCCGCCAACCCGCGTGAGCTGGTCGATCGTACGCTGAATCGCGGGACGGCCGGTCCGCTCAGCCGCCACGATCAAGATGACTCCATCGACCCAGCGGCTGAGGACGGCCGTGTCCGCAATGGCGAGGATCGGCGGCGTGTCCAGCAGGATCCAGTCGTAGTGTGAGCGCAGCGCCGTGAGCAGGTCCCTCATGCTCGCAGATCCGAGCAACTCTGCGGGGTTGGGAGGGATATACCCGCAGGGAAGCACCTCGAGGCCCTTGAAGCTGGTGGCACGAACCGCCTCGGAAAGGGGCACCTTCCCCACGATCAGGTCGGACAGCCCCGGCGCGTTCGACAGGCCAAAGTGCTGGTGGATGGTCGGACGGCGGAGGTCGGCATCGATCACCAGCACGTGCGCTCCGTTCTGCGTGAGCGAGGCCGCCACGTTCACGACCGTCGTCGACTTGCCCTCGGCGGGGTTGACGCTGCTCACCGCCAGGGCGCGACCGGTGGTCTCCGCCGAAGAGAACATGATGTTCGTCCGAACGACTCGATACGACTCGGCCAGGGCGGAGCGCGGGTTCTTCAAGATGATGGGCGAGGCCGGCGGCGCGTTCGGGCTTGCACGCCGCGCGCTGACGTCGGCCACCATGCCCAGGAAGGGCAGGTTGAGGTGCTGCTTCACGTCCTCCGGGGTCTTCAAAGTGTTGTCGAGCTGCTCGACCAGCACCGTGAGGCCCAGGCCGAGCCCGAGGCCGATGATGAGCGCGAGCTGGTAGTTGCGGGGCCGGTTGGGAAGGTACGGCGCGCGCGGGATCTCGGCCTTCTCGGTGATTCGGATGTTGGTGGCCTTCAGCTCCGATTCCAGCCCGGCCTCCTTGGAGCGCGTGGTGAGGTTGCGGAACATCTGCTTGTTCCCTTCCAGCTCCCGCTTCAGGACCTCGTACTCCACGGTCTGGTTGTTGAGCTCCAGCATCTCGCGCTTCACCGCCTCCATGCTGCCCTGGAGGCTCGCCTCCTGCTGCCGGGCGGTCTCGTAGTCCGTCTCCACGGAGTGGATGACGGTCTGCGACTCGGCGGCGATCTTGTCTTCGAGCGCCCGGATCTCGGCCCGCACGCGCACCATCTCCGGATGCTTCTCGCCCAGGGTCTCAGACAGCCTCGCTTGCTGGCGCTGCAGTTCGGCGAGCTGTGAGCGCAGCGGTTGGAGCGCCGTGTTCGACAGGACCAGAGGAAAGCTCGCCAGTTGCGAGGGCGGCAGCGACTTCATCTGGTTGTAGAGCGTCTCCTTCGAGATCCGCTCCAATCGCGCGGTCATGGCCGCGCCGGCGAGCGAGGTGAGC
>DASXTG010000027.1:0-24836 GCA_036505515.1 Candidatus Dormiibacterota bacterium
ACGCATCGAGAAGCAGCGTGATGAAGATCCGCTCCAGGCTCACCGCCGGCTCGATCACCCACGGCAGATACCGCTGGTTGGTCTCGGGATCGAGATACGTCAGGTCGACCTTCGATCGCTCCTGGTGGACGCGCAGGTCGAAATCGGTCCGGTCCGCGACCCCCTCCAGCTCGCCCCAGCCGAACGGGAACTCGTACTCGATGTCGGTGGTCTGCTTGGAGTAGTGCGACAGGGATTCCCTCGGGTGATCGAAATACCGCAGCCGGTCGGCCCTGATGCCCAGGACATCCGTGTACCAGCGCATCCGTTCCTCGCGCCAGTAGCCGAACCACCGGTCATCGTCGTCCGGCTTCACGAAGTACTCCATCTCCATCAGCTCGAACTCGCGCACCCGGAAGACGAAGTTGCCCGGCGTGATCTCGTTGCGAAACGCGCGGCCCTGCTGGGCGATACCGAACGGCACCCTCACGCGCGTGGAATTGATGACGTTCTTGAAGTCGACGAACATGCCCTGCGCCGTCTCCGGGCGCAGGTAGACCTCTGACGACGAGTCCTCGGCCGGCCCCACGTGCGTCTTGAACATGAGATTGAACATGCGCGCCTCGTCCAGCCGGCCGCCGCACTCAGGGCATGTGTCGCCGCTCACATGGTCCGCCCGCCACCGCTTCTTGCACTGGCCCAGGCATTGGCGGAGCGGGTCGACGAAGTTGGTGAGGTGGCCCGAGGCCGCCCACACCTCTGAGGGCATGATCAGTGTGGATTCGAGGCCGACCACGTCGTCCCGCAGGTCGACGATGTGGCGCCACCAGAGATCGCGGATGGCCCGCTTCAGTGCGACCCCGTAAGGGCCGTAGTCGTAGAAACCCGAAACGCCGCCGTAGATCTCGCTCGACGGAAAGATGAAGCCGCGGCGCTTGGTGAGCGCGACCACCTTGTCCATCAACTGGTCGCGAGCCACGGTCAATCTAGATAGATGCTCCCCACCCGGCCGCGCCCGCTTCGCGGGCAGGGCCGACCTCCCCACACGGTGGGGAGGGTGCCACCTTCTCCATCAACTGGTCGTGAGCGACTGTCAGGAGTGAGCCCTCATTTGGTGGAGGAATGCTAGCGACTTCAGGCGCCGATCCAGATGGTGCTCGAGCTGCGACGTCAGAACCCTTTCGACCGTATCCATCAGCTCAGGCTCCAGCTTCAGGCGCCGATAGGTCGCCAGGTCGCCGCTCGCCATCAGACGCAGAACCTTGATCGCGGCCAGGGGGACCAGCGACATCCCCGGCAGCGCGCAGTCCGTGCACAGGAAGCCGCCGGCTGCCGGGCTGAACGCGGCCGGCTTGGGCGGAAGCGACTTGCGGCACGACGCGCACTCCATGAGCTGCGGCGCGTATCCGAGCAGATCCAACGCCGCCATCAAGAAATAGAGCGAAGCCCTTCGCGGATCCGTCTCGCGCGCCAGCTCGTCGAGCGCCATGACCGTCAGCTCGTACACGCCGTCCAGCGGATGTCTGTCTTCGCACACACGCTCCGCGAGCTCGGCAATCAGCGCGGCATGCGACATGCGCTCGACCTCTCCAGCAATACGCGTTCCGGGCATGCGCTGCACCTGGGCTACCACGTCGAGCTCGCCACGGCCCTTCGCGAGCAGCACGTCGACGTGTCCATACAGCTCGAGCGACGGCCCCAGCTTGCTCTCGGGCCGGCGAACCCCTTTCGCAATCGCCCCCACTTTGCCGTGGGTACGTGTCAGGAGCGTATAGATGCGGTCCGCTTCGCGGTAGTCGAGCTTTCGCAGCACGACGGCCCGGTCACGGTATGTGGCCAGGCTGCCCTCCCAAACCCTCTCCGCCGAGCGCCGACGGAATCGTCGAATCAGAGGCGCCGTCACGGTGATCGCCCTGTGTCGGCACGGCGATGCCGGAGGCGATGAGCGCTTCAGCGGGCCACGGCTGGTCTGCCTTCAATCGGACGGTCTCGATACGCCGGCCATTCACCTTCTCGACCGTCCACAGCGCGCGCCCGCCTCGGAAGTTGTCTCCGGCGCTTGCGATCTTGCCGAGCATTGCGTGCACGTAGCCGCCCACCGAGTCGTAGTCGCCCGACTCCTCGATGGCAAGGCTGAGCCGCGAGTTGAGCTCCTCCAGCGGGAAGCCCGCATCCACGCGCGCCTCTCGCTCGTTCAGGATCGTCAGCCTGTCCTCCTCGCCCGCGTCGTACTCGTCGCGGATCTCACCGACGATCTCCTCGAGCAGGTCCTCGAGCGACACGAGCCCTGCCGTGCCGCCGTACTCGTCGACCACGATCATCATGTGCACCTTCTCCATCCGCATCTCGTGCAGCAGCTCGTCGACCTTCTTCTGCTCGGGCGTGAATTTGATGGGCCGGAGGATCTTGTCGATGTCGAACTTCTGGGCGCTCGACAGCGTGTAGAAGAGCAGCAGGTCCTTGGTGTGGAGCAGCCCTACTATGTGGTCGAGGTCGCCCTCGAAGACCGGCACCCTCGTGTGTCGGTGCTCCTTGAACACCTTGACGATTTCCCTCAGGGTGGCGTCCTTTTCGATGGCGATGATGTCGGTCCGGGGGACCATGATCTCGCGCACGGTCTTGTCACCGATCTCGATGATGCCGTGGATCATCTGGTGCTCCTGCTCCTCGATCACCCCCGCCTCCTCGGAGACATGCAGGAGCGTGAGCAGCTCTTCCTCAGTGAGGAAGGGGGCGCGAGCTGCGCGGCCACCGGTGAGCGCGCGCGAGATGATGGTCACCGCCCACAGGATCGGGCCCAGCGCGCTGGCCAGCCTGTCCACCGGTCCCGCAGCCGCCAGCGCGACCCTCTCGGCGTACTGGATGGCCAGCGTCTTCGGCGTGACCTCGGCCGCGATGAGCAGGATGACCGACAAGATGAATGAAACGAGGAGAGCGAGCCACAGCCGGTACTGGCTTTGCACCCCCCATTTCGTGAATATCGAGTCGCTGAGCAGTGTCGTCGCGGTCGAGGCGACGATCAGCGCCAGCGTGTTGGTGAACAGGACAGTGGACAGATAGCGGTTGGGGTCCGCGCGCAGGCGCTGCAGGATGCCGGCGGCTTTGCTGCCCTGCTCGGCGAGGAAGCGCACCCGAAGACGCCCGACTGAGATGAGCGCGGTTTCCGTCCCGCTGGCAAGCGCCGCCAGCAGGAAACAGGCGATCAGGACGAAGACCTCGATCCATTCCTGCGCTTCCATTACCGCGAGCTATACGAAGAGCTCGCTGACGCTCCGGTTCTCGTGCACCCGGATGATCGCCTCAGCGAGCAGAGGTGCCACCGACAGCACCGTGATCGGCGGCCCGAGCTTTTCGGGCGGGATGGGAATCGAGTCGGTCACGATCACCGCTTCGACGTCGGCGTTCCTGAGGCGAACAACTGCATCCCCGGTCAGGACGGGATGCGTGGCTGCGATCAGCACTCTGTTAGCCCCCTGGCTGCGCAGCGCCGCGGCAAGCTTGGAGATCGTGCCCCCGGTGGTGATGATGTCTTCGACCACCACGCAGTCCCGGCCTTTGACGTCACCCGAGACCGCGATCACCTCCACCTCGTCATCGCCCGACCGGCGCTTATAACCGAACGCGATCGGCGCTGACAGCTGGTTGGCGACCGCCTCGGCTCGGCGACCACCACCCGCGTCCGGCGCCACGATCGTGACGTGCTTGAGGTCCAGGGTACGGAGGTGGTCGGCGATGATACGGTGCGGCGAGAGGTGGTCGGTCGGCACGTCGAAAAAGCCCTCGATCGCCTCGGCGTGGAGGTCGAGCAGCAGCAGCCGGTCGGCGCCCGCGAGCGTGATGAAGTTGGCCACCAGCTTCGCCGAGATGGGCTCACGCGGCTGCGTCTTGCGCTCTTTGCGCGCGTACCCGTAGTACGGGATGACCGCGGTGACCCTTCCGGCCGAGGCGCGGCGCAGGGCGTCGAGGATGATGAAGAGCTCCATCAGGTGCTCGTTGACCGGTGGTGAGGTGGGCTGGATCACGAACACGTCGTGCCCGCGCATGGAGTCCTCGATCTTGACGTTGATCTCGCCGTCGGGGAATCGCCGCAGCCGGGGGTCGGTGAGCGGCACGTCGAGCTGCTCGGAGATGCGATTCGCCAGCTCCGGGTTGGCGGTGCCCGCGATGAGCTTCAGGGCGCCCCACGCCGAGGCCTCCTCGCCCGCGAACTCGACCGCCGTCTGCAGCCTCCCGATCACTTCGACTCGCCCTCCGGGCTCACCTGCTTCCTCCGTACCACCCTAGCGGGAACGCCGACTGCTGTCGCTCCGTCGGGGACGTCCTTCGTGACCACCGAGCCGGCCCCCGTGCGGGCGCCCTTGCCAAGTTTGACGGGAGCGACCAGCATCGTGTCCACCCCGACGAAGGCGCCATCGCCGATCTCGGTTCGGTTCTTGTTCGTGCCGTCGAAGTTGGCCGTGATCGTCCCCGCGCCGATGTTGGCATCCTCGCCGAGGTCCGTATCCCCGAGGTAGGAGACGTGTGGCACCCGGCTCGCGCGGCCGACCCTGGTGCGCACGAGCTCGGCAAAGCTGCCGATGTGGACGTCCTGAGCGATCTCGGTCCCCGGCCTGAGCTTCGCGAACGGCCCGCAGTCGGAGCGGTCGCCGATCTGCGCGTCCTCTATGTGCACGTGCGGGCCGATGCGGCACTCCTGCCCGATTACCGTGCTGCCCTTGATCACGCAGAAGGGCTCGACCACAGTGTCCTGCCCGATGCTGACCGTCGCATCGATGAAGGTGCTGTCTGGGTCGACGATCGTGACCCCCTCGATCATCAGCCGCTGCAGTATCCGGCGCTGCATGATGCGTGCCGCTGTTGCCAGCCGCACTCGATCCTTGACGCCCATCGCCTCATCGGGGTCGGCCAGTCGAACCACCGTCACCGGCTTCAAGTGCAGGAATACGTCGGTCAGATAGAGCTCGCCGGCTTTGTTGTCGTCGGAGACCTGAGCCAGCGCTTCGGACAAGCGCCGGCCATCGAAGCAGTAGATGCCGACGTTCACCTCGTGGAACTGCTCTCGAATTTCATCCGTGGCGTCCTTGCGCTCAACGATCCGGCCGAAGGCGCCGTCCGGGCTACGCAAGATTCGACCGTCATCTCGGCGCGGGTCCTCGACGCTGGCGAGCGTGGCCGGGCCGCCGGCCTCGCGGTGCGACTCGACTATCCGGCGAACCGTATCGGCCGTGAGCAGCGGGGCATCGCCGTTGACGACCAGCACGTCGCCCTTGAGGTCTTCGACCTGCTGCAGGGCGTGCGCCGTTCCCCGTGGATCACGCTGGTAGACCACCTCTGCGCGACCGTCCAGGTGCGCCGCCACCTCGGCGTGGTGCGGGTTGGCGACGACTTTGATCTCGGTCGCGCCTGCGCCCGACACGGCGTCGATGACCCAGTCGATCATGGGCCGGCCGCACAGCGTGTGCAGGACTTTGGGAGTCCGCGACCGCATGCGAGTGCCGTGACCGGCAGCCAGGATTACGGCCGTTAGGGCTGAGCTCAATATTTCGCCCTTCGCGGGCTGAGCGAAATTATACGGAGGGGATTTCGACCCTCTCTCACGAGTACGCAAGGGGGATGGCGGGGGATACTGATGCTATGAGCGAGATCCCGGTGGCCCCGAACCTCGAAGGGGCGGTGCCGACTCACCTTCCGGTCCTGCCGTTGAAGTCGACGGTGGTGTTCCCGCGCATCTTCATCCCCCTTTCCGTCGGCCGCCGGCGCTCGCTCGAGCTGCTGGACGACCTGCCTGGAGCCGAAAGGCACATCGCGGTCGCCACCCAGCTCGACGAGGCCCTCGAGGAGGTCGGATTCAAGGACGTCCACCACGTGGGCGCGATGGTGCGCGTGCAGCACATGCTCAAGCTGCCCGACGGCACCGTCCAGCTCGCCGTCCTAGGGCTGCGCCGGATCAAGCTGACCGGGGTCATCGCGGAGGAGCCTTACCTGACCTGCCGCGTCGAGATGCTGCCCGAGAGCCACGAATCGATCCCCGCCATCGAACGCGAAGCGCTGCTGCGGCGCGCGGTCTCATCTTTCCAGCAGCTCGTGACGCTCGCGCCGCACCTGCCGGCCGAGCTTGCATCCGCAGCAGGCGCGATCGACGAGCCGCTGCACCTCGCGTACTACATCGCAAACCACATCCGTCTCACGACCGAGCAGCGACAGGAGATCCTCGAGATGGACTCGGCCAAGGAGAAGCTCGAGCGGCTGCTCGGCTTCATGTCGCACGAGCTCGAGGTCCTCGAGCTGGGTCGCAAGATCCAGTCGCAAGCCGAGGAGCAGATGGGCAAGGCCCAGCGCGAATATTTCCTGCGCGAGCAGGTGAAGGCGATCCAGCGCGAGCTGGGCGAGCTGGACAGCGAGCATGCGGGAGAGATCGGCGAGATGCGCGAGCGAATCGAGAAGGCGGGCCTTCCGCCTGAGGCGCAGCGCGAGGCAGACCGCGAGCTGGCTCGGCTGGAGCGCATCCCTTCGGCCTCGCCCGAGTCGTCGGTGATCAGGACCTACCTGGAGCTGATCGTCTCCCTGCCCTGGAACACCTCGACCGGCGGTGAGGTGGACGTCGCCAACGCCCGCAAGATCCTCGACGACGACCACTACGACCTGGACAAGGTCAAGCAGCGCATCGTCGAGCACCTGGCGGTGCGGCGCCTGAAGCAGGTGCGGGGCTCGACCGAGCGAGGACGCGAGCCGATCCTCTGCTTCGTGGGACCGCCGGGCGTCGGCAAGACGTCGCTCGGCCACTCGATCGCCCGCGCCATGGGCCGCAAGTTCGCGCGCGCTTCTCTTGGCGGCATCCACGACGAGGCCGAGATCCGCGGTCACCGGCGGACGTACATCGGCGCCATGCCAGGGCGGATCCTTCAGGCGATCCGGCGCGCGGAGTCAAACGATCCGGTGTTCATGCTCGACGAGGTCGACAAGATCGGTGCGGACTGGCGCGGCGACCCTTCGTCGGCGCTGCTCGAGGTGCTCGATCCGGAGCAGAACAAGGACTTCCGGGATAACTACCTCGACGTGCCCTTCGACCTTTCGAAAGTGATGTTCATCACGACCGCCAATGCGCTCGACACCATCCCCCCTGCGCTGCGCGACCGCATGGAGGTGCTTGCCCTATCCGGCTACACCGAGGAGGAGAAGGTCCAGATCGCCGAGAAGTTCCTGGTCCCCAAGCAGCTGCTGGCGCATGGTCTGCGACCGGGCGAAGTAACGATGTCCGAGGACGCGGTGCGTTTGATCGTGCGGCAGTACACGCGTGAGGCCGGGGTGCGCAACCTCGAGCGCGAGATTGCGTCGGTGATGAGGCGCGCCGTGGCGGACATGGCGGTGGGCAAGCGCCCGCGCCGCACTGTGGACGTGAAGAGGGTGCGTGCGGCCCTCGGCAAGCGCCGCTTCCACGACGAGGCGGCGGAGCGCATCGATCGCCCTGGCGTGGCGACTGGGCTGGTCTGGACACCGACAGGCGGTGAGATCGTGTTCGTCGAGGCGGCTCTCACGCCTGGGAAGGGTGAGCTCAGGCTGACGGGGCAGCTCGGCGAAGTGATGAAGGAGTCCGCTTCAGCCGCGCTCTCCTACCTCAAGGAGCATGCAGCGGCGCTGGGCATCGAAAACAGCGTTTTCGAGAAGAACGACATCCATGTGCACATTCCGGCAGGCGCGCAGCCCAAAGAGGGCCCATCCGCAGGAGTGTCTGTGCTGACCGCGATGGCCTCGATCCTGACCGGGCGTCCAGCTCGCGACGATATTGCGATGACCGGCGAGATCACGCTTCGCGGGCGCGTGCTGCCGATCGGCGGCGTCAAGGAAAAGGTGCTCGGTGCGCACCGCGCAGGGATCCGGCGCGTCCTGCTGCCATCGCGAAACGAGGCCGACCTGGACGACATTCCCAGCGACCTGCGCAAAGAGATGCAGCTGGTGCTGGTGGATTCGATCGACCAGGTGCTCCGTGAGGCGTTGACGAAAGTACGCGTGATGGCGGGCTCGGGCGCCAACGGCTCGGCTCGTGCGAGCTCGTCCGCTCGCGCTACCGTTTCGGCGCGCGCTCCAGGATCCGCTCGTGCGCAGCGAGCTCGGCCGAGTCGTCGAGCGGTGCGAGCTCGCCGTCGCCCCGTCGCCTGACCGCGCTGCGGATCAGGTAGTCCGCGAGGTGCGGATTCTTGGGCAGCAGCGACCCATGGAGGTAAGTGCCGATCACTCCCCCCTGCAGGCAGCCCTCGGTCTGGTCCTCGCCGTTGTTGCCGAAACCGAGCCGGACGCGGCCGAGGGGCTTGGCCTTCGGCCCGAGATGGGTGCGCCCGCTGTGATTCTCAAAGCCGACCAGCGTGGCGGGCTTGAGGTGCACCAACGCCGTGTCCACGACCACGTCGCCGATGAAGCGGCGGCGGCCGGCCTCCGTGCGAACGTCGATGAGGCCGATCCCGGGAAATCTCTCGCCCTCGGCGGTCTGGTAGTAGTGACCGAGCAGCTGGTAGCCGCCGCAAACGGCCAGGACCCCGGCGCCCGATGCGACGGCTCGGCTCAGCGGCGCTTGCTTGCTCTCGACGAGGTCCTGATAGACGAGGGCCTGCTCGCGATCCTGTCCGCCGCCGAAGAAGTAGACATCGACCTCTTCCATGCGCCGGGTGATTCCGCGACCCAGCTCCACCAGGCGGGCATCGTAGTCGCGCCACTCGGCGCGCTTGAGGAGCGTCAGGATGTTGCCGCGGTCGCCGTAGATGTTCATCAGGTCGGGGTAGAGCCAGCCGACCGTGAACGTCTTCTTGTGTCTTGCCATGTGCCCGTCTATGTCTCCCAGTACTGCTTCGCCCAGCGGCGGCGGACCAGCTCGGCACGAAGGTCGAGCATCGCCGTGTACGTGCACAGCAGATGCGCCGTCTCGCCTTCGGGCGTTGCCTCGACGATGGCGTCGAGCGCGCGTCCCGGATCGGTCTCGGGTTTCGCCGCCTCGACCCCCGCGTACTTGAGTCTCACTGCAAGGTCGTGGGCGCGATTGCCCGCCGGCACCACGACCCTGGCCCTTCCACGCAAGCGCTCGAAGTCCACGTCCCAGATCCACGAGACGTCCGTGCCGTCGGCGCGGCGGTCGTTCAAGGCGAGCAGGAAGCAGTTTCCTTCCGCGAGATCGACAGCTGTGCGCAGCGTCTCGTTGAACCCTGCCGGGTTCTTGCTGAGCACCAGGTTCAGATGCCTGCCCTTGACGTCGATTCGCTCTTGCCGCCCGAACGCGGCATGGAACGTGCGCAGGCGGTCGGCGATGAAGGTGGGCTCCAGCCCGAGCGTGCGGCCGATCGCGAACGCCGCCAGCGCGTTGTAGCAGTTGTAGAGGCCACCTAGCGGAAGTTCGAGTCTTGCGCCGCTCACACCCAAGGCCAAGGTGTCGAAACCATGCAGTTCGATATGGGTTGCGGCCAGCTCGGGTGTTGGTCGGGCGAAATCTCCATTGGGGCAGCGATAGACCCCGTCGTGACCAACGTAGACAGCCTCGAAAATGAGGCTCGCACCGCAGCGCGGGCAGGTTCTCGCGTCTGCTGCATGCGGCAGCTCGCGCATCGCGATGTCGGGGTCATCGATCCCAAACCAGAGCGGCGGCCGGCTGAGGTTGAGGCCGATCTCCGCCACACGAGGGTCGTCGGCGTTCAGCACGGCCCGACTCTCGCCTGGCAGCTGGCCAAGAGCTTTCTCGATCCTCTTAGCGATCGCCTCGAGCTCCCCGTAGCGATCCAGCTGGTCGCGGAAGAGATTCAGGACGACGACCGCACGGGGCCGAATCTCGTCGACCGCGCGACCGAGGCTCGCCTCGTCGATCTCGAAGACGCCCCAATCCGCGCGAAGACGGCCATTCGCGCCGGCCTGCTCGAGCGCGGCCGCGGTGGCACCAAAGATGAGATTCGCCCCGGCACGGTTGGCGACGACCGGGTGGCCGGCGCCCTCCAACAGCCAGCTGACAAGCCGAGCGGTGGTGGTCTTGCCGTTGGTCCCAGTGATCACGACGCTGCCTTGCTTGAGATCGCCCGATAGTTTGCGAAGAACGTCGGGGTCGATGGCCCGGGCGACGTCGCCCGGCAAGGTCGTTCCGCCGCCACGACCGCTCAGCCGCGACAGCGCCCCGGTCGCCTTACCAGCCCAGACCGCGGCGGTTCGGCGCATCAACCCCATGCCCCCACGGTTTGAGTGACCACGGCCCAGCAGTCGAGCGAAGCGATCGCCTTGCGCCCCTCCTCCGGATGAGCGCAGCGGCGGAAGAATGCCGAGCCGCTGCCGGTCATCTGCCATTCATGACCCAGCCGCTCGGCGAAATCTTGCACCCGTTGGTCGACGCGGGCGGCCGCCCGTCGGAGCTCGTTGGGCGCCTCACCCTTCACCTCGTCCCACGCACGGTAAACGCCTGCCGTCGACAGTTCGATACCGGGCCAGGCGATGGCGAACCATGCAGGTTCGAACGAGGTGGGCGTCAGACGCTCGCCTCCGCCCTCCGCCACGGCGCTTCCCCCGACCAGGAAGAAGGGCACGTCGCCACCCAACCTGGCGGCGATCGGCTGCAGGTCAAGGTCCAGGCCGTGGATCTGCTTCAGCGCCCTCAGCGTCGTGGCGGCATCCGAGCTGGCGCCCCCCAGACCCGAACCCGGCGGAATCCGCTTGTGCAGGTGGTGGCGGGTCGGAAGCTCTCTGCCAGCCGTCTCCTCGACCGCCGCATGCGCCTTGAGGATGAGATTGTCGTGGCCCTGCGGAACCGGCAGACCGTCGGCTGTGAATGTCGTCTGCTGTGCCGGCGCGCATATGAGCAGGTCGTGCAGGTCGACCGCCTGCATGTGGGTCCGGATCTCATGGAATCCGTCGTCGCGCCGCCCCACGACGCGCAGGTCGAGGTTGAGCTTGGCGCGCGCGGGCAGCGCGACCCTCAACTGCGGAGCGGTCGTAGGCTCGCCCGATATTTCGCTGCCCGCTCGCGATAGTGCTCGGCCGCTGTTCCCACCCAGTCGGCCGACGAGCCGGCCAGTTTCTTCTTCACCGTGGCGGGGACGCCGGCGGCCAGATGTCCGGGCGGAATCTCCTTGCCTTCGCCCAGCACCGCGCCCGCTGCCAGCAGCGAGCCGGCGCCGAGGCGACTTCGCTGCAGCATCGTGGCGCCCATGCCCACGAGCGCGCCCCGCTCGACAACGCAGCCCTCGAGCTGGGCGGAGTGGCCGACAGTGGCATCGGCCTCGATCACGGTCGGCAGGTCGCGGGCGCAGTGGATGACGGCGTTGTCCTGGACGTTGGCGCCCTCCCCCACTCGGATCGCTGCCTCGTCGCCACGCAGGACCGCTCCGAACCAGACACTCGCGCCCGCATCGACCTCTACTTCACCGATGAGAACCGCGGTGGGCGCGATGTATGCGTCGGGATGCACCTTCGGGCGCTTCCCGCCGAGCTCGAACTCCACTGGCCTTTATAATCCTAGCTTCGTGCTCTACTCCCACCTGAGGTCCACACATGGCTAAGCGCACCGCATCGGCGAAGAAGCAGGCGCGCGCGGGCGCACGCCGAGCCGTCCGCAATCGCGCTGTGCGCTCCGAGGTCAAGACGAAGATCGTCAAGGCTCGGCGGTCGCTTACCGAGGGACCGGTCGCGGAATCGGAGAAGTTCGCTCTCGCGCTGGACGCCGTGCGCGCGCTGGATCGCGCCGCGGCCAAAGGCATTCTGCATCCAAACAACGCCGCGCGCCGCAAAGCGCGCCTCACGCGACAGCTGGTGAAGCTTGGGAGCATGCCGGCGCCGACCAAGGCGAAGAGGGGCGCCGCGCCGGCACGGGCGTCAAAGCCGCCGACAGGAAAAGGCGCGCCGAAGAAATCGGGCTCGAAGTAACCCTCGCCGTCCCTCAGAGACGGGTCAGCAGGACGTCAAGGCCGAGCTCGGCATCGATCTGTCCCGACTTGACCTCCCACTCGTAGTCGCGGATCGCACGCAGCGCAGCCTCGAGCCTTTCGGGATCCGTTTCGCGCGCGACGTCGAAGGCTTTCTGCACCACGAATGGATGCTCGGAAAGATTCGCCTTGACCTCCGACAGCGATTCGCCACGGTCCTGCCGCGCGCGAACCTCGAGCACGAGAGCAACGTGGCGAGCCATGCGATAAGCGACCGTCGTGGGCTGGGCTCCGCCTCGCGTCAGGCCGCGCGCGATCTTCAGCGCCTCCGGCGTTGGACGAGGCAGCAGGTTGTCTGTCAGCTTGAAGATCTCGTCTTCTCGCCCACCCGCAAGGAGCTCCGTCAGCACCTCCGCCGTCAGCTTCGCACCCGACGCTTTGTAGGCCGCGACCTTGGCGAGCTCAGAGTCGATCACGCTCAGGTCAGGTGGGGTGACCCGAACCACCTGCGCCGCGATCGCCGGCGTGAGGCCGTGCTCCTGCGCTCGCTTCGCCGCCCATTCGCTGAGCGCCCTGCCTTTGAGGTGCTGCATCTCCTCGACAGTTCCCCCGGCGCCGCTGACGGCCTTGACGAGACGGTTGGCACCGCTCAACCGGCCGGCGACCGTGATCACGATGCGCGTGGTCGATGGCACCTCGGCCAGCGCCGGCGCCAGGCTCTCCGCCCGAGCGGGCGGCACCATGTTCACCGCCACGACGCGATACGGATCGAGAAACGGTGCCTGCAGCACCGCATCATGAAGACGCCCCGCGTTCAGGCCCTGCCCTTCTAACCGGTCGAAGCCAAAATCGGAGACCAGCTCAGAGCGCCAGGTCTCGAGCGTGGATCGCGCCTTCTGATCGACGAGGAATCTCTCCTCGCCGTGAAGCAAGAGCAGCAGCGCGCGGGCGGCGGCCTTGGGCATGCCTTGCGATCGTACCCGCGCCGGGAACTCAGGGGAGCTGGCGCGAGATGTACGCCCTGAGAGCGTCGAATGTGCCATCCCGCGCGATCATGATGTCCCCGGCAGGGCTTGGCTCCTTCTCCAGCAGATCGGAGCTTTCAAGCGTGATTCGGGTGATGCTCCCTTCGCTGACGGAGCTGGTGAGCTCTTCGAGCTCGCGCATCTCAAGGGGGCGCAGGTTGGTGCGCAAGCCGGCAGCCAGCGCCGGTAGCGCCGCCGCCACCGCGACTCCAACATGCATCGAGTGCACGCTCTTGAAAAGTGCCGTCAGCACAAGTTCCTGGCGCATAGAGCGGTCGGTTTCCGAGGTGCTCATCCTCGATCGGGCGTACTCGAGTGCGTGCTCACCGTCGAGAACCTGCGGGCCTGGGTTGAAATGGATGTGGATGGTTCGCTCGGTGTCACCCACTGGATACGACGGATCGTCGAGCACCTCAGGGATCGTCACGCGCACCCCTCCGACCGCGTCAACGATCGCCGCGAAAGCACTCGAGTCGACCGCGACCCAGTAGTTGATCGGTTGTGCGATCAGGTCGGCCACTGTGGCCGCGGCAAGGTCTCCCGGGCCCGTCGATGTTCGCCACGTCGATCTCAGCATCGAGTTGTCCGCCGCAGCGCCCAGTGCAAAGGCCGAATAAAGCTTGCCTTTGATCACGCCTGCGGCAGGTGCTGGGATGTCGACCCAGAGGTAGCGTGGCAGCGAGATCAGCGTCGCCTGCCGCGAGCTTGGTCTGATCGACATCACGATGATCGTGTCCGTGAAGTACGGGTTGTCGTCACCCGCACCGCCGTAGGCGAGCAGAAGGATGTTGACGCGATCGTCCGACTTGATGCTCCAAGCCAGGGATCCAGGGGCTGCTTCCGGCGGTCGCAACAGGTCGTACAGGTCGACCAGTCCGACGCGCGGGGCAGCGTTGTGAACGGAAGCCCCGAGCCAGGCTGAGGCCACGACCACGGCGACGACCACCAGGGCGAGGAGCCCTTTTGGCCAGTTCGCAAGGGCGCGAATCACTGCTGCTGCAGGGCAGTTTAGCCCTCGGTTTGACACGACTTTAGTTCGCACTTAACATGCGCCCTGGGCCGTTGATGTTTGTTGGCCCCCGCTCGCCGCGGCGAGGGCATGGGAGGGCGAAAGTTGCGCAGGCTCATCCGATTCTTGGTCGTGCTCATTGCGGTGATCGCGATCGCGGGCGCCACCTTCGCCTGGGCGGTGACCGCGACGGCTAGTAAGGGGGGAGGCGGTAAAGGCTTCCCCAGCATCACCACAGTGTCTATCAAGACCAAGGGCACGCTCGCGACCAGTCCTTTCGGGACGGGCGCCAACATTAGCGTGTCCTACTCCTGCTTCCCTGGGTCGAACGGCAAGGGAGGCTACCCCGGCGGAAACTTCGGAAGCGTCAGCGTCGGCGACCTACAAGGAAACCAGGGGTTCGCCAGCTTCACCCCGACATGTGACGACTCCAAGCACACGGATGTCGTGTTCGTGCCGGGCGCGTTCGTGGCAGGCGATGCTGCAGCGAACGCCTTCGTCTGCGGATTCGACTGCGCGTTTACGAGTCGAGAGATCAAGCTGTCCTAGAGTCATGACCTCGAAGGGGTCGATCACATTGGGAGGGTGATCGACCCCTCCTGGTCGGTGCGAAGGACGGTCGGCCGAAAGCCGCGCGCCAGCCGTCCCTCCGCCAGCGACGCGATCAACTGCGCGCCGTGCGCTGCGCGTTCGAGGCCTGGCGAAAGCAGGCTTCGGCCCCCGCTCGGAAGCAGCAGGTATGTGCATGGGCCCTGCATTCGCGCCGCCGCGATCGCCTGGGACTCGGTGTCCAGGTCGCTCAGGTCGCAGAAGGTGCGCCCGGATGGTGCGACCACACGCAGGCCGAGGTAGGCGGCCCCAACCTCGTCTCCCGGCGCGCCGAGCTCCGGTGCGATGACCCAGACGGCAAAGCCTGCGATGTTCAACACCTCGCCCGCGTGGACGGGTCTCACCCGAGCGCCGCGCGCGGCGGCCTCGAACGCGGCTGCACGCCATGCCGCGCCGCCGAGATGCGAGTCTGGGATGAGCACCGTGCCCACCGAGCGGTCGAATGCGGCCAGCCCGCCGACATGACCCAATGACGGCGCCGTGATGGCGACTGCGTCCAGGTCGTGCTGCCACGGCGGCAGGATCTGGCCGAGCTCGTCCTTGAGTCGCGCCGGGCTGGGACCGCCGTCGACCAGCAACGAGCCCTGAGGGCTGCGAAACAAAACCGCCTGGCCGTCTCCCACGGCGAGCACGCTCACCTGGGGCGGCGCATTTGCCCACGCGCCCAGCGCGACTGCGGCGATCACAGCCGGCGCTACGACTGCGGTGGCCGCCGCGAGGACACGCCGGCGCCCGTGGCTCTGGATCCCAACCATCGATGCGGTCAGCGCCGAGTAGTAGGCGACTCCTGCCCAGGCAGGGAATCGCGGCACTGGCAGCGCTGCCATTGGAATGCGCGCGAGCACGTACGAGACCTGTTCGATGTAGGCGAGGAGACCGGTAAGAGGCAGCGAGAAAACGCGTGCGAGTTCGGGGAGCGCGGCCAATGGGCCGATGAGAAGGCCGGCCGCGACGAGGATCGGGAGGATGGGCAGGGTCACCGCGTTGGCGACCGGCCCCACAGGCGAGATGACATGGAAGTCCGTGGCCATCATCGGCAGGGTGCCGACCTGCGCGGCGCACGTGACGGCAAAGGGCTCCTTGATGATCGAAGGAAGCCATCCGAGCCGCTCCTCGATGGCCGGCGTCAGCAGGATGATCGCGGCGGTGCCGGCGAACGATAGCTGGAAGCCCACGTCCCACGCCAGCTCGGGCCTCCAGCCGAGCATTGAAGCGGCGGCCAGGACAAGTGATGTCCAGACGTGCGACGGCCGTCCCAGGCTCGAGGCTGCGATCGCCAGGCCGCCCATGGCAGCCGCGCGAATCGCGGCCGGCGTGGCGCCACCCACGAGCGCGTAGAGACCGACAAGGCAGATCGCCGGCCACGTCGCGTGGCGGCCGAGCAGTGGCCGAAGCGCGCCCTGCACGATGCGCGCGAAGACGGCCACCTTCAGCCCGCTCAGCACCAACAGATGGATGAGGCCGGTGGCGATGAGTGAGTTTTCCAGGGCTGTCGGGATGCCTCGGCGAATGCCGAGGACCACACCCAGGAGGATGGCGGCGTGGGGCGGCGGCAGCGCATCGTCCAGGACCGCGATGTAGCGCGCTCGCAGCCAACCGGGCAGCGCGTAGAGCCCGCCGGCCGGACTTCTGACATCGATGCTCGTCGCCGCGACCTCGAAATACGCATGGCGCTGGGCAAGGTAAGCGCGGCGATCGAAGCCGGGCATGTCGCGCGGGGGAACGAGCTTTCCGCTCACCGTGACCTGGTCACCGAAGCCGGCCTCGTCAGGTCCCCGCCAGCGCACGAGGAAGTTGCCCAGGTTCGAGACGCGCTCGCCATCGACCACGATCAGCTCGGGCTCGACGAGAGCCTCCGCGCCGCCGGCGGCCGGCCGGCTGTCGTCAGCGAGGCGGCCGATGATGGTCGCCGTCTGACCCGCAAGGTGCACCGCGCGAGTCGCCACGCCCGGATCGGCGGGCGGCAGCTCCGCCCTTCCAATGCCCAGCAGCGCGGCCGCGACCGCGAGGGCGATCACCGCCGGGCGCAGCACCAAAGCCAGCGCAAGGCAAGGAACGGCGAGCGCAACCGAGGCCGCCCCGATCCACGCCTGCGACGGCGCCAGCACAACGGCGCCGATGATCGCGGCCGACCACGCGAGCCCAACCACCAGCGCCGGAAAGCGCGAGATCACAGCGCGAGGTAGCGGCGTGCGATCAAGAAGTCGGCTTCGCTCATGCCCAGGATCTCGACAAGCTCTCGGGTGTTCTCGAATCCGCCGAAGTTTGTCCGGTAGTCAACGGCTGCTACGGCCAGCGCGACGGTGAAGCCGGGCACCAGCTCCAGCTCCGCCAGCGTTGCGGAGTTGAGGTTGACCCGCGGAATCGCAGTGCTGCCCGCCACACCCTTGGCGAAGGGGACCTTGACCTGTTCGCCGTCCCTCAGGCGGCCCGCCAGGTTGGGCAGGCGAGTTGGGTCCGCCTCGCCAGTGAGGCCGCCTGCGGCGGCGACGGCGTCATAGACGCGATCTCCGCGCTGCAGCCGGTACAGACCCGGGTGCGCAACGGCACCCGCGACGTCGACCAGAAGGCCAGGCGGCGAAGGCAGATCGAGGTTGGCGGCGCTAGCCGCCCCGCTGGCCGCGACCACGGGCGGAGCGGCATTCCTATAGAGGTAGGTTCCGGTCACAGCCCCGGCTCCCAGCACGACCGGCAGCGCTACAACCAGCACCGGCTTCCAGCCAGGAACCAGCCGAACGTGATGGCGCATGGCGCCGAGGCTAGGGATCAAAGCCGGCGATCGGAACCCTGCCCGTTAAGGAACGACGAGTAGCTCGGCGGTGTACTGGTAAGTGGAGGCGAAAAATGGCCAGGTACATGTTGGTCGCAAACCAGACCCTGCAAAGCCCTGAGCTGCGTGATGCGGCACTCCAGCTGCAGGCCGACGATGAAGCTGCCGAGCTTGTGGTGGTCGTACCGGCGACACGAGTTGTGCACGGACTCGTTTGGGACGAAGTCGAAACCAAGGAGGTTGCGCGATCACGGCTGGAAGCAGGCATGCGGCACCTCCGCGCAGAGGGGTGCAGAGTCGTTGATGGGCTGGTGGGCGATGAAGATCCGGTGCTCGCTGTCGAGGATGAGCTGCGCCGCAGGCGCTACGCGGGGGTAGTCATCTCAACGCTTCCCGCGGGTCTGTCACGCTGGATCAAGCTCGACGTCGTCAGCAGAGTCAAGCGGAGGTTTGGACCCGGACGGCCGGTCGTGCATGTGATCGGCAGCCCCGTCGAAGTCACGCTCTCCGCATAGCGAGCCGCTGTACCCTGCCCGAGTTGCGGGCTGCGAGACCTGGTTCCGGAGGAAGGATTCGAACCTTCGGTCGAGGATCCAAAGTCCCCTGCCTTACCGCTTGGCTACTCCGGATCGCCTGGATACCGCATACCGCCGTGACCTCAGACCGCGCAGCGGCGTTCACTCAAGCATGAAGCGCGGACTGGTCATTGTGCTCCTCGTGCTGGTCGGGGCCGCGTGCGGCGCCTATCGGTTTCCCGGCGGGCCGGCCGCTGGGTCGGGTGTCGTGACCGGGCAGGTACAGGTTGTGCCGTGCGGGCCGGTTGGGCCGGTCGAGCCCGCCGCCGGCCGGGACAACATCCTGCCGTGCAAGAGCAAGCCGGCCCAGGGCCTGGAGATCGGCTTCACCGGCGACGGCAGGACGGAGACCGCGCGCACCGACTCGACGGGCCACTACTCGATCGAGCTGGAAGCCGGCACCTACAAGGTGAGCGTGAAGGGCTACATGCGCATCATCAGCGGGCCGAATCCGTTGACCGTGAGGGCGGGCGAGTCGATCGTGGCCGACTACGTCGTCGATTCCGGCATCCGTACGCTGCAGTAAGGGCAGCTACGGTACGAGGTTGATCAGCCGGTCCTGGACGTAAATGACCTTCGACGGCCCGCCGCCGTCAAGCGCCGCCTTGACGCGATCGCTGCCTAGAGCCTTTTCGAGCGCCTGGTCCTGGGAGAGCCCGGCGGGCACGCTCAGCCGGTCACGTACTTTGCCCGCGACCTGAACCACGAGCGTCACCTCGGGTTCGGCAGCGGCGGCGGCGTCGAACTCGGGCCACTGCGCGTCGGCCAGCATCGAGCGCTCGCCGAGCCGCTCCCACATCTCCTCGGCGATGTGAGGTCCGATCGGGTTGAGCAGCTTGACGAGCGTCCGCACAGCATGGTCCCAAGACTCGTCGCGAGCGCCACCCTGCTGCAGGTAATCCTGCATCGCGTTGGCAAGCTCCATCAGGTAGGCCACTGCCGTGTTGAAGCGCAGCTCCTCGTAGTCGTCGGTGACGTTCTTCACGGTCTGCGCGACCTTGCGCCGCAGCAGCACGGGATCCGCGCCAGAGCCGCCGACCACGATCGAATCCGGCTCGATGACGAGCCGCCACACGCGCTGCAGGAAGCGCACGACGCCGTTGAGCCCGGCGTCGTTCCACTCGACGTCTTCTTCCGGTGGACCGATGAACATCTCGTAGATCCGGCCGGCATCCGCGCCCTGCTTGGCCACCAGCTCGTCAGGCGACACACCATTGCCCGCCGACTTCGACATCACCTGCCCGAAACGCTTGACCATGCCCTGGTTGAACAGGCGCATGAACGGCTCGGAAGCCTCGAGCATGCCCGCGTCGTGGAGCACCTTGATGAAGAAACGCGAGTAGAGCAGGTGCAGGATGGCGTGCTCGACGCCGCCCGTGTATTGATCGACAGGCATCCAGTAGTTGGCGAGCTCAGGATCGAAGGGCTCGGTGGTGTCCGTAGGGCTCAGATAGCGCAGGAAGTACCAGGACGAATCCACGAACGTGTCCATCGTGTCCGTCTCGCGGCGCGCGTCACGCCCGCATATCGGACAGGTGGTTTTGAAGAAGTCGGGGTTTTCCGAAAGCGGCTTGTACTCCTCGGGCAGCAGCACGGGTAGGTCCTTGGCCGGAACCGGCACGATGCCGTCGACCTCGCAGTAGATGATCGGGATTGGACAACCCCAGTAACGCTGCCGCGAGATCAGCCAGTCGCGCAGCCTGTACTTGATCGCGCGTTTGCCCTCGCCCTTGTTTTCGAGCCATGCGATGACGCGATCGAAACCCACCTTGCTCTCCAGCCCATCGAACTCCCCACTGTTGACCATCACGCCGGGCCCGACAAAGGCCTCGCTGAGGTCTCTCTGGGGACCGCCTGGTGGTGCGATCACCTCTCGGATGGGCAGGTTGAACCTCCTTGCGAACTCGAAGTCACGCTCGTCGTGCGCAGGCACGGCCATGATTGCGCCCGTGCCGTACGTCATCAGCACGTAATCCGCGATCCAGATCGGGATCTTTTCGCCATTGACCGGGTTGACGGCAAAGGCGCCGGTGTTGATGCCTGTCTTCGCGCGCTCGGTCGACAAGCGGTCGATCTCAGACGCCTTGCGCGCCTTCTCGACGTACTCGCGCACGTCAGCGCGCTGCTTGTCGATCGTGATCTTCTCCACCAGCGGGTGCTCGGGCGCGAGGACCATGAAGGTGGCGCCGAACAGCGTGTCGGGCCGCGTGGTGTAGATGCGGATCGACTCGCCCTCGTGGCCGACAATCGGAAAGTCGACCTCCGCCCCCTCGCTGCGACCGATCCAGTTCGTCTGCATGACGCGCACTTTTGTCGGCCACTTTTCGAGCAGCGCCAGGTCGTCGAGCAGCCGGTCGGCGTAATCGGTGATCTTGAAGAACCACTGCTCCAGGTCGCGCTTCTCCACCTCGACGTCGGGATGCCTCCAGCACCGGCCGTTGACGACCTGCTCGTTGGCCAACACGGTCTTGTCGACCGGGCACCAGTTGACCGGCGACATCGCCCGATACGCCAGCCCGCGCTTGTAGAAGAGGAGGAAGAGCCACTCGGTCCAGTGGTAGAAGTCGGGCACGCAGCTGGAGACCTCGCGGTCCCAGTCGTAGAGGATGCCCATCATCTTCAGCTCGCGCTTGCCCTTGGCGATGTTCTCGATGGTCCAGGTCTGAGGGTGTATCCCGCCCCGCTTCATGGCGGCGTTCTCCGCGGGGAGGCCGAACGCGTCCCAACCAAAGGGATGCAGCACCTCATAGCCCTGCATGCGCTTGAGGCGGGCCAGGATGTCGCCCATGACGTAGTTGCGCGCGTGACCCACCGTGAGGTCGCCTGACGGGTACGGGTACATGACCAGGTCGTAGTACTTGGGCTTGGTGGACGTGTCCGCGGCTTTCATCACCCCTCGATCGGCCCAGATCTTTTGCCATTTGGGCTCGATCTCCTGGGGCACGTACGCGCTACGTCTTCGCTGGTTCACTTTGAGACCTGAATTTTAGTGGCGCCAGTTCGTGGCCTACGATCGCGGCCAGCACGATCGCCGCGCCAACAGCCTGCACGATGCCAAGCCGTTGACCCGCCAGCACCACCGCCGCTGCCAACGCCCACGCCGGCTCCATGGTCAGGATCAATGCCGTTCGGCTGGCGGCGAGATGTGCCTGCGCCCAGGTCTGGATGTAGTACGCCAGCGCCGATGCGAACACGCCCGTGATGACGATGGCGAACCAAACGTCAGGCGTCGGCATTCGCAGCTGCGAAGAGCCTCCGGCGCTGAAAAGCAGCGCGGCGGTGAACATCTGAACCATCGCCAGCGGCGCCGCTCCCAAGCCAGGCGACCATCGGCTCAGCAGGACGATGTGCAGCGCGAACATCAATGCGCAGCCGACGACCAGCAGATCGCCGATCCCCATCCCGCCCACGCCGCCGGTCAGCAGGACCGTGCCGATCAGAGCGCCTATGACGGCGATCACCGTCCGCCGGTGCAGCGCGACGCCAAAGAACCGATCGATCACCGGCGTGAACACCACGAAAAGTCCGGTGATGAGACCGGCATTCCCAGGGCTGGTCGTCTCCATGCCCACGGTCTGCAGCAGATATCCCGCGGCGAGCACGGCGCCGATGACACCACCCACCCAGAGCTCGCGTCGGGTCGGCAGCCGGTGCACGATCACGGCCATGACGACCGCGGCGAGGATGAAGCGGATCTGGAGAAAGGGCAGCGTCGGGTACTGTGTGATCGCATCCTTGACCAGCACGAAGGTCCAGCCCCACACGGCGGTCACCCCGACCAGCACCAGGACGTAGATCAATGGAGCGGCTGTGGGCGCCGTGGCGCATGGAGTACATCACCGGGGAGCAGCGGCCCGGCTGCCTGTTCTGCCGCGTCCTCGAGAACCCCGACGACGAGGACGCCGAGCTGGTCGTCTGGCGGCCGCCCGGTGGGCTCGTGATGCTCAATCGGTTCCCATACAACCCCGGGCACGTCATGGTCGCGCCGGCCGCCCACGTTGCCGAGCTCGAGGACCTCGACGATGCGCAGACAGCAGACCTCATGCGCGCCCTGAAGCGAGCGATAACCGTGCTTCGCGCTTCTCTCAAGCCCGAAGGTTTCAACGTCGGCGCCAACACCGGCCGCGCGGCCGGCGCAGGCATCCCTGACCACGTCCACCTTCACGTGGTGCCGCGCTGGAACGGTGACACCAACTTCATGCCCGTGCTGGCGGAGGTCAAGGTCGTCAACGAGCACCTGCTGCAGACCGCCGCGAAGCTGCGAGAGGCTTTTTCGAAAAGCTGAGTCTGCCGCCGATGACGGTGGCCGTCACCCGGTCTTCATCGACGACGGTCAGGTCGCACTGCATCCCTGGTCGCAACGCTCCCAGGTCGTCCTCCATTCCCACCGCATATGCAGCGTCAGCCGTGTACGCGCGCAGCGCGGTCGCGCGCGACACCGCCAGGTCCGGATGCCATCCGGCGCGCCGACGCCACGCGGCAGCGGCGTCGATGCCGAGCAGCGGATCGGCGGTCTCAACCGGCGCGTCGGATCCGAACGCAAGCCGAGCCCCGGCTCGCGTCAGGGCTCCCCACGCATAGGCGTGAGCGGTCACGTTCGGCCAGTACTGGTCCGCGACCTCTCGGTCGGCGACAGCATGGGTGGGCTGCATCGAGGCGATGACGCCGATTCGCGCGAATCGCCTCATGTCAGCCGGATCAACGCACTGAGCGTGCTCGATACGAGGCCGCCAGCGCCGCCAGGCCCTCCGGTGCGGCGCCAAAGCGTCGAGCGCCCTGCGCACGGCTCGATCGCCGATGGCGTGCAGGCAGATGTTGAGCTGCGCGAGCGCACAGCGCTCGATGATCTCGACCAGATCCTGCTGGGAGAGGCGCGCCGTGCCGGTGCCGTCGAGCATCTCTGCGGTCCGGCTGCCAAGCGAGCCGTCGAGGAACGCTTTGACACCCCAGATTCGCAGCCAGTCGTCTCCCCATCCCGAACGCACGCCCATGCGCTCCGCGTGCGGCAGGTCGGCCACCGGAAGGTTGTAGGTGACGCGCAGCGGCAGCTGCCCTCGCGAGCGCAGCCTCTGCAGCGAGCCGAAGCCGAGAGACGTGTCCATCGAGTGGACCGACGTGAGTCCCATCCGTGCGAGGAGATTCAGCGCGCGGACCATCGCGCCGTCGAGCTCGGCCTCGGATGGAGCCGGAAGATAGGCGGAGACTGCATTGATCGCTGTTTCGCGCAGGATCCCGGTCGGCTCGCCGAGCTCGTCGCGGTCGATGACCCCACCCTCCGGTTCGGCGGTGCTCCGGTCGATGCCCGCGACCTGCAGCGCTGCGCTCGACACCCACGCCGAATGGCCGTCTTTGCGCCGCATGAACGCGGGGCGACCCGCAACAGCGCGGTCCAACTCCTGCCGCGAGGGAAAAGCCGAGTCCGCCCAGCCGTCGTTGTACCAACCCGACCCGAGCACCCATGCGTCTTTGGGCAGGCGCGACGACCAGCGCTTGATGCCCTCAACCGCCTCCTTTCGGGAGCGGGCGGCGGTCAAGTCGAGCGTCAGCTGTCGGCCGGCGAGGCCCTCCAGATGGATGTGGGCGTCGATCAGGCCGGGCCATGTTCGGCCGCGCAGGCGAAAGACCTCGGCGTCGCGTCCCGCCGCCGCGCGAGCCCTGGCGCCCACGGCGATGATCCGGCCGTCAGGTCCCGCGGCGACCTCGGGCACGCACCCCGCGAACAGGGTGGCCCGTACCGTCACAGGCCGTAAGTCTTGGCGATGATCTCCTTCATGATCTCGTCCGTGCCGGCGCCGATCCGCGCCAGCCGGGCGTCGCGCCATGCTCGCTCGACCGGAAACTCGCGCATGTAGCCATGGCCGCCGAGGATCTGGATCGCCTCGTCCGCGACCTCGCAGGCGACCTGGGTGGCGAGCAGCTTGGCCTGCGAGATCTCCCGCACCGGGTACTCGCCCTGATCCCATTGGCTGGCCGTCTGATAGACGAATGACTGGACGGCGGCGATCTTGGTGCCCATGTCGACGAGCTTGTGCTTGATGACCTGGAACTGCGAGATCGGCTGCCCGAAGGCCTTGCGGTTGCGCGCGTACTCCATTGTGTAGTCGAAGACGCGCGCCGCACCGGCGATGGCGCCCGCGGCAGCGATCATCCGCTCGCCCTGCAGCTCCCACATCAGGTTCTTGAAACCTTCGCCCTCGTCCCCGATCAGGTTTGCGACTGGCACCTTGCAGTCTTCGAAGAGGAGCTCTGCGGTGTCGGAGGAGTGCATGCCCAGCTTCTGGAGAGTGCGGGTGACCTCAAAGCCTGGGGTTCCCTTCTCGATGACGAGGAGGTTGTAGCCCTTGTGGCCGCGCTCGCGATCGGTCTTGGTCACCACCAAAGCCCAGTGACATCGGGCGCCGTTGGTGATGAAGATCTTGCGTCCGTTGACTACGAAATGGTCGCCATCGCGCCGCGCCACGGTGGTGATCCCGGCCACGTCCGATCCGGCGTCGGGCTCGCTGATGGCCAGTGCCGCGATTTGCTCGCCGCGGATGGCCGGCACTACCCACTTGCGCTTTTGCTCTTCAGTGCCGAACTTGAACACCGGGGGCGTCGCCATCTCGGCCTGGACCGCGACCGCCATGCCCAGGCCGCCGCAACCGGCCCTGGCCATCTCCTCGGACAGGACGACTGCCGAGAAGTAGTCGCCACCCTGGCCGCCATACTCCGGCGGATAGCGCAGCCCGAGGAAGCCGAGCTCGCCGAAGCGCTTGAAGATCGAGTCCGGGAATGTCTTCTCTTCCCACTCCTCGAGATTGGGCCGCACCTCTTTGTCAAGGAACTTGCGGATGTGCAGGCGAAGCTCCTCGTGGGCGTCTGTGAAGTACATCGCGGATCGAGTTTAGAGCCGGGGCGGCCGGCAAGCGGCTTACGGTATGATCGCGAGTCCCATCGGGGCAGGTTCCACTTGGAAAATCAGTCACGTCTATGGAGTTGGATTGGGTT
>DASXTG010000028.1:0-26710 GCA_036505515.1 Candidatus Dormiibacterota bacterium
CCCATCCCGTCCGGCTACGTCGCCCTCACCATCCCGACCAGCGAGCAGCAGGGCGTGGCCGACTACATCCAGCCTGACGACTACATCTCGGTCATCGCCACCGTATCGCTCAGTGGCAAGGTCGCCACGAAGACCGTCTTCACCAACGTCCACGTGATCAGGGTGGGTATGGAGTCGACGGCAACTGGAGGCCCTACGACCGCGAGCAGCCTCACTGTGGTCGTCACGGAATGCCAGGCCGAGTTCATCACCTGGTTCCTGACCTATGCATCCCTCAAGTACTCGCTTGAGTCGTACCAGGATTACCTGCAGCCGGGATCCCAGACCAAGGACCCCACCTGCCCGGGCGTGGGCGCGGCCAAAGGCGTGACCCTGAAAGACGTGCAGGCGGCGTACCCGTCCCTCTTCTAAGGACGAGCAAGTGGATTCTCGCCTCGTATCACTGATCATCGCGTTGCCCATGGCCGGCGCGATCGCGGTCTTCTTCTGGAGCTTCGATCGAGTCCGGAAGGAACGCGCAGCAGCGCCGTCGACTCCCGCCCCGCCGAGGGCCACGCCCCGTGAGCTGGTCGAGCGTCTGCTCCGCCCCGCCGCCGAGAACCTGAGCCAGCGACGCAGCGTGCGCGGCAGGCCGACGCTGGCCGAGGACCTTGCTCGTGCCGGCCTGAACCTCACCCCGGCTGAGTACTTGTTGATTCGCATCGGATCGGTGGCCCTTGGCGCCTTGGTCGGCCTGCTCCGATTCGGCATCTCGATCGGGCCGATCATCCTCGGCGTCGTGGGCTTCTTGATCCCGCCGCTGGTCGTCAACTACTTGCAGCGCCGCAGGCAGAACCTGTTCAACCAGCAGCTGGGCAGCATGCTGCAGCTACTGTCCAACTCGCTCAAGACCGGGTACGCGATCGACCGTGCCCTCGAGACCGTGGCCGCGAAATCTCAGCCGCCCGTGTCCACGGAGTTTGAGCGTGTGACCACCGAGATCACCCTCGGCACGTCCGTCGAAGACGCGTTGAGCGCGCTCCTTCTCCGGATCAACAGCCCTGACCTCGAGTTCATCGTCACCGCAATCCTTCTCCACATCCGAGTCGGTGGCAACCTGGCCGAAGTTCTCGACAACATCTCAGACACCCTGCGCGATCGCTTGCAGACCAAACGCGACATGAGCGTGCTGACGGCGCAGTCTCGGGCTTCCGCGACCATCATCACCGGCCTGCCGATCCTGCTCGCACTCGGCCTGTACGTCTTCGTCCCAGGCTACTTCGCCCCGATGACGAGCACCTGGATCGGGTACGGCCTGCTTGGCGTTGCCGCGTTTCTGATCCTGATCGGCAACATCCTCATCAGGCGGATGACCGCGCTCCAAGGCTAGGATGTCCAGCAACCTCTTGCTCGCGATCACGGCCGGCGTCCTATGCGGAACGATCGTGGCCGCGTACTTCATCGTCATCGATCGGAACAGGGCGACCGCACACACCACCAATGGCGCCTGGAAGCCGCCGGTGGCGCCGACCCCATTTCTCAAACAGTTCGAGGCATTCGCCAAGCCGATCGCCTCGCGACTGCCCGCCTACGCGACCGGACCCCTGCGCCAGAAGTTGAGCCAGGCCGGCGATCCGGGAAATCTGACCCCGGCCGGATTCCAGGCTGTGCGCTACGGCTTCGGCGCGCTGTTCGCCATCGCCGGTCTTTCCATCGGCCTGCTCTTGCCGGTTCCCATGTCGCCGCTCATCGTCGCTCCGGCCGCCGGCGCGCTCGCCGCAGTTGTCGGCTACATCACCCCATGGCTGTGGCTGGAGCAGCGGATCGCCCAGCGGCGCCACCAGATCGAGCGGTCGCTGGCAGAGGCCACCGACCTTCTGACCCTGGTTGTGGAGTCAGGCATGAGCCTCGATGAGGGCCTGCTCAGCATCACCGAGAGGTTTCACAACGCCCTCGGCGACGAGATCGGCAAGGTCCTGCGAGAGATTCGGCTCGGCCGGCCTCGGATGAACGCCCTCGAGAACATGGCCCAGACGTGCGGGGTGGCCGACCTCCACCATCTGGTTGAGTCCATCGTCCAATCGGACCAGATGGGCGTGCCGATCGCCCGGCTCCTCAGGGTTCAGGCCACAGAGATGCGCCGCCGGCAGCGCCAGACCGCACAGGAGCGCGCCGCTCAGGCGTCGTCGAGGATGGTGTTCCCGATGGTCGGCTGCATCTTCCCGGTCCTATGGATCGTCCTGCTCGGCCCGGCGATCATCCAGATCCTCGCCTCGATCAGATGAAAGCGCGGGTGAGGCAGGCCTCCCCCGCGGTACCCCCTCCGTTTCATAGCGTGTCTGAGGCGCCTGGAATGGGCACGCCTGGGCGACGGCCGGAGTGAATCCGGCCTAAAGCTCCACTCAGCTCTCCTAGATGATTTGCGAGTAGCGGTCGATGAAACCGCGGGTGAGGAGGCCCTCCCGCGACTGCGTCGCGGGGACCCAGAGAACGCTTCGCCATTCTGCGGCGCGGCGAGCGAGCGAGTAATCGCTGCGAATCTCTGACTAGATGATTTGCGAGTAGCGATCGAAGACCTCTCTCAGCTCTCCAGGCGGTTCGACCCGATGTCGCTTCATGGTTTCGAAAAGGCTGAGGATGTGGCGCACGCCTGCGAGCGTGACGCCCTTCTCACGCGTCAGGTGTTGGATGACCTGGACCTTGCTGATGTCGCGCTGGGAGTAGCGCCGCCGGTTCGTGCTCGTGCGGTGCGGCTCGATCAGCCCGGCATCCTCGTAGAGCATCAGGGTCCGGGGATGGGTCTCAAGGATCTCCGCGGCGACGCTGATTGTGTAGAGCGGCTTGTCGAGGTCGCCGAAGGAAGGCTGTAGGCCGCGCGAGCCGCTTCTGCTGCTCGCGGGGTGGGCCATGGCCCAACATCCTAGACCGGGCGAGCGCGGGTGAGGACGCAGGCCTCACTCCCGCGGCAAGCCGCGGGGACCCCAGCGGACGCTCCGCCATCGAGCGCGAAGAAGCAAGTCTGGTGGTGAATCCGGCCCAGAGCTCCACCATCCCTAAAAGACCGTCAAAGCGCGGGTGAAGACCCGCTCATGCCGGCCGCTTTTCGACGCTTGGCGGCCCTCCCCCACAGGCTCTCGAGGTCGTAGAACGACCGCTCTCCCGGCAGGAAAACGTGGGCCAGGACTGAGTCGAAATCGATCAGTATCCAGCCTGCGTCGTCGTAGCCGTCCACCGCCAGCGGGCGCAGCTGGCGCTCTTTCGCCACGTCCACCATGGCGTCGGCGATTGCACGGACCTGGCGGTCGGTCTCGCCTTCGCAAACCACGAAATAATCTGCGATTGAAGTCTTGTCGCGGACGTCGATGACGACTGTGTCCCACGCCTTCTTCTCGACCGCCGCAGCGCGCAGCAGCTGGGCGAGCTGCCGCGGGGTAGGTGCGCGCTTCAAGGGCTCGATCTAGCGTACAGATGATTGGCGGCGATGTACCGCTCGACGGCGGGCGGCACCCTGCCTGCGATCGACCGGCCCACCGCGATGTCGCGCCTGATCTCGCTGCCCGAGACCGCCGGGGTGTGCTCGAGACACAGCACCACGCCCGGGCCGCCCAGGCCGGCCAATGCCAGGTCGTCCGGGGCGGGCGATGATGTGCCCGGACGAGCCACGATCACGATCGATGCGAGCTCGCGCACGTGCTCCGGCCGGCGCCAGGATCGGAACAGGGCGGCGGCATCCCAGCCGAGGATGAGAAACAGCTCATGCTGCGGCTGCAGCTGGTGCAGCTCGATCAGCGTGTCGACTGTGTATGACGGTCCGGGGCGGCGGAGCTCGGAGTCGGAAACCGCAAAGCGCGGATCGCCGTCAATCGCAAGCTTGCACATGGCCAGGCGATGCTCGGGTGGCGCGATCGCCGCCGGCCGGTGGGGCGGCCGCGAGGCGGGGACGAACAGCACCTGGTCGAGGCGCGCGCACTTCATTGCGGCTTCGGCGGCGCCCAGGTGGCCGGTGTGAATGGGGTCGAATGTTCCGCCGAGCACGCCGACCTTCATGGCTGGTACTCGAAATCGACTCCCGCGATGCGCACCGTGTCGCCAGGGCTCACGCCCGCCGCCTCCAGGGCGGCGTTCACGCCCTGGCGGTCGAGATCGACCTGAAAGCGAGCGAGCGATCCCTCTGAGTCGAGGTCGGTGCGCTCGACCAGCCGCTCGACACGAACGCCGCTGACCACGAAGCCCCATGGCGTTCGCTCGACCTTCAGCTCGGCGGCGCCGATGGCGGGGAGTGCGACCACAGCGCGGCGCAGCGGCGCCTGGCGCAAAGGAGCGGCTTCAAGGGCCGCGGTCATCGCTGCCATGAGCTCATGCAGGCCCTCCCCTGTCACCGCCGAAACGAAATGCACGCCTCTGCGCCGGGTCCGCGACCGCAGCCTTCGTGCGGCCGGCAGGTCGACCTTGTTGACGGCGACCAGATGTGGGCGGCGGGCAAGCTCGGCCGAGAAGTGCTCCAGCTCCGCCCTCACCGCCGCAAGGTCGGCCCAGGGGTCAGGCGCCGCGCCGTCGACCAGATAGACGAGGACTCGCGTCCGCTCCACGTGGCGGAGGAAGCGCAAGCCCAACCCCACGCCTTGCGATGCGCCCTCCACAAGGCCGGGAATCTCCGCGATCACGATGCGACGGCCATCTGACTCCGCGACGCCCAGCGCAGGGTCGAGCGTCGTGAACGGATAGGCGGCGACCTTTGGGCGCGCTGCGGTAAGGGCACCGAGCAGGGATGACTTGCCGGCATTGGGCGGCCCCACCAGGCCGACGTCGGCGATGAGCTTCAGGTCGAGGGTCACGCTCGCCTCTTCGCCTTTCAGTCCAGGCTCGGCATAGTCGGGTGCCTGGCGCGAGGAGCTCTTGAAATGCACGTTGCCCCGACCGCCGCTGCCACCGCGAACGATCACCGATGCCGCACCGGGCTGATCGAGGTCGGCGATCAGCGCGCCCTCCTGATCCAGGACGAGCGTGCCCACTGGAACGTCGAGCACCAGGTCTTGCGCGTTGCGTCCGGTCTTACGGCCCCCGGCGCCGTCGGTGCCGTCGTCGGCTTTCCATCGAGAGCGCCGCTTGTAGAGGGATAGGTCGGAGATCTCGGTCGTCGCCCTCAAGGCGACAGAGCCTCCGCGCCCCCCATCACCTCCGTCAGGACCGCCACGCGGAACGAATGGCTCGTGCCGGAATGAGGCGGATCCGCGCCCCCCGCGACCGGCGCGCAGCACGACGCGCGCCGAATCTACAAACGCCCTATTGCGCGACGATGCTGACGCGCCGGCCGTCCTTGCCTACTCGCTCGTAGCGGACTTCGCCGGGAACGAGCGCGAAGAGCGTGTGGTCGCGGCCAAGCCCGACACCGGTACCCGGGGCGATCCTGCTCCCACGCTGACGCACCAGGATCGTGCCGGCGTTGACGGTCTGGCCGGCGAAGATCTTCACCCCGAGCATTTGCGGGTTGGAGTCGCGTCCGTTGCGAGACGAGCCCCCGCCTTTTTTATGCGCCATCTATTAATCCTTCTTTTTTGACGCGCGCGTAGCGCGCTTCGTCTCGGCTTTGGCTTCAGTCTTGGACGCCGACTTTGCGGCCGGCTTCACAACCGGCTCTTCCTCCACCGCGAGCTCGGCGGCGGCCGGCGCCGGCTTTGCCCGCCGCTTCGGAGCGCCTTTTGCCCTGGACTTCGATTTGGTCTCGACCTCTTCCTCTTCCTCGGTCTCCGAACCGGTCGCCACCTTCAATCCGCCGACGGCGAGGATCTCGAGGGCCGTGTAGTCCGCGCGCCCGCCGCGATGCACGCGCACGCGCTTTTTCGACTTGTAACGGAGGGTCTCGATGCGTGGGCCGCGCGTGTGGCCCACGACCTTTGCTTCGACGTCCAGCCCATCGACGGCCGGCGCGCCGACCTTGATGTCGCCGCCATCCTGCAGCAGGAGAACGCGGCCGAGCTTGACAGACGAGCCGGGCTCGGCGGTCAGGCGGTCAACCAGGATCCTGTCTCCAGGTGCAACGCGGTACTGCTTTCCACCGCTGACGACGACGGCCGACAGCGATGCATCAGGCTTGGGCACGAAGGAGGATTCTACCGAACCAGCAAAGACGTGACCACCACCACCACCACCACCAGCCCGGCGTAGGGTGCGACCGCCCGCCGGTAGAGCCGGCGAGCGGGTTCCGCTCCCATCCGGCCGATGACCCACCCCGCGAGTAGGCACAGGGCGGCAACGCCGACCGCAACGCCTGCAAACCGCATCACGCCAACCAGGTCCTCGCCAGGTGGCGGGAAGAAGAGCGTCGCGAAGAGGCCGCAGTATGGCCACCAGCACAGACCGCGCATCACGTCGAACCTGCGGCGGGCGCGCCTCTCGCCGGGTAGGGACAGCGGCCAGAGCTTGAGCATGGCCGGCAAGCAAAGCAGATAGAGGAGGGCACTGGCCACCTTCAAAGGCAAGAGTGCCGGCACGAGCACCGCGCCCAGGACCTGCGGCCGAAGGCTCTGCAGCTCCACCGCGGGCCCGAGGACGGCGACGAGCCAGCAGCACTGCACGAGCAGCAACAGACCAGGCTCACCGAAGAGCTCGACTCCCAGCGCCAGCTCCGCCCACACGGTCCAGCCCAGGGCGATTGCGGCCACCACCACGCTCCTCTCTTCAGATGGCATCGGATTGAACGGCACCGCCATCTGCACGGCTGCGAGCATCGAGGCCAGCGCCACCGTGATGAGGAGCGCGGAGGGCCGCCGCCATCCGGAGTCAGGGCGCGACCACACTCCTTGTGAAAGCCGCACCCATGCGAACTCGGCGGCGCCACCAAAGATCGCGATGGTCAGCAGTCCTGGGTAGAGGACCAAGGCGGCGCTGTGCGTGGCTACCTGCGACAGGACCTGGATCAAAGTCCGGCCAGAGAAAGCACGGGTTGGGGGTAAAAACCGACGGCCGCATTGATGATGAGGGCGACCGCGATTCCGATTGCCTGCCGTCCTCGCGGCAAGCCGAGGCTTTTTCCCAGTCGCAGGGATGACGGCAGCCACAGGAGCAGCCCCACCGCAAGAACCAGGGCCAACGGCCAGTAGACGACTGTTGCGCCGCGCAGCAGGATCACCCTGGCCGCGAACCCTGCAAAAGGCGCGGCACCCGCGAGCATTGCCGCCGCCAGGAGATTGACCGGGCGCACGTTCTGGGTGCGCTCAGCAAGCGCCGGACGCGACCATGTGTAGAGCGGAAGGCGGCCCAAAAGAATTCCACACAGGATCAGCAGCGCCGCCGACCTGCCGTCGGCTACCTGCATGCCAAACCCACACAGTGCGAGACCCCAGTCGGCCATGAAGGAGTAGTGCCAGGCCCTCGCCCCCTCCTCCGTGCGCCAGGCCGCAATGCTGCCCCATATGACGTTGACCAGGCCCAGGCCGATGAGGATGGCGCCCAACGGCGCACCTGCAGTAGGGATGAGGGTGTACACGCGGGAGAGGACAGCGACCACAAGGACCGGGCTCAGGAAGCCGATCCAGGCGATGGTCGACGGGGCTGCGGCCTCTTCCTGGTCGAACTCGTGGATGTAGGGCAGGACACCGGTTGCGGCCGCCACGCCAGTTGCGATGAGGACTGCCGCCAGCTCCGGCAAACGGCTGGAACCCTCGAAGCGCGTGAACGCGAGGCCGGCCCCGAGCAAGACGCAGGCCACAGTCGGGGCTCGCAGGCGGGCAACTATTGAACGGCGGCCGGCGATCACAGCCTGGAGCCCGGCCAGGGCGAGCACGATCAGGATCACCAGGTCCAGGCTTGGAGCGATGGCGACCGCGGCCAGCGCCACCAAAGCGGCGATACCTTGCGCGAGGAGCGTCGACCGGTCGGTCTTAGGCGGCGCGAAACCGACCGTCAAGCCCACCGCTCCAGCAGTGGCGAGAAGCAGCACCGTGCTCAATGCAGACCTTCACCCTGCGACCATTCGTCAGGCAGCGCAGGCACGGCGACCGACTCAGGCTGCACGCTGCTTGGCAGCCGGAAGCAATGAAATTCCGCCGGCGATCGCGCCGGCGACCAGATAAGGCGCGAAATTCCCGGCGGGCGCCAGGGCGGCGGCTGCGCCCAGAGCGAGGGCCAATGCGGCCGTCGCCGTCGCGGCCACAGCCGGCTCCTCCGCCTGCACTGCTGTCGCCCCCATGAGCACGAGGACCGCAAGCGAAGCGAACCGAAGCGGGCCACCCGGCCCGATCGACACTGAGACGGCCAGCCAGAGAGAAAGAAAGCCGGCGACCACGGCGAGCAGCAATCGAGGCGTGGATCCGGGCGGCATCAGGCCCCACTGCGTCGCGCCCGACCGCAACCGCAGCGCGGCGGCCGCCCAGCCTCCCGCGAGCAGCAGCAGAGCGGGCCACCCGACGCTCCCCAATGCCACCCCGGTGAGGCCGGCGGCGACAAGCGCGAGGCCGAGGGCCATGCCCCGACGGCCATCCGACAGGACGATCACCGCAGCTCCCAGCCAAGCGACGAAAGCGGCGGCCTCGATCACGGCGCTGGAACCGCCACCCTCAGCGCGTGACCGCGAACGCGAGGGCGACCAGCGCCGCCAGCCACAGGATCGGGCCACCAGCGTTCGCCGCAGCTTCCAGCGCGCGGGGATTCAGAAGCGACCGGTACTGCTCAGGCAACGCGGGGGACCGGAACCGATCTCGCCACCTGTCGATGGTCGTCGAGCCGGGTAGCGCGAACAGGGGCGGCATCTGCTGACCGCGAACCGGAACTCCGCCCGCCGCCAGGTAGGCGAGCACGCCTACGACGAGGAGCGGCGCGAAAAGTGTCAGCGCCGGCAGCACCGTCGAGACCGTCACCACGGAGATCGGGCCGCTGGTGAGCGAGCCCGGCGGTGTCGCCATCACCTCGGCCTGGGCCGGGAACGCGATTGCCGCCAGCAGCAGCGCCAGGGCCGGTCCCATCACTACAGTCAGCGCCGCCACACCCATCGCGGTCCCGGGAGACGTTTCGCTCGCAGCATGACCACGCCCGGCGGGGAGGCCGATTGCTCGCGCCGCGGCCATCATCGAAACCACCCACGTTGCCGCGCCGGCAATACCGATGAGACCGAGCAGCTCGCCCGCCTCAAAGGTGGCCTCCAGGCCAAGAACTCGCGCGCCAAATGCGAGGCCTGGCGGCAATCCGGCAGCCGCCGCAATCGCCACCAGCGACGCGGGGCCCGCTCGGTCCGGAAGCAGTGGCAGGCAGGCAGTCATCAGGCCCGCCATCACCAGCGTCGCCATGCCTGCGACCAGGCCGAGCGGGGTGCCCAGACCGATGCCCAGAAGCGCGAACCCGCCGAGGCCAGGTATCACCTCAGCGAGGTACTCACGACGTGTCTCGGCCGACTGCGCGCGAGCGGCGGCCCCGAACGCCACGAGCACTCCCAAAGCGGAGATTGCGACGTTGAAGATGGCGCTCGGGTATCTGCCATCACCCTGCTCGTAAGCGCGAACCAGCAGGTAGAAACCCAGCGGGTACAGCGTCGCCACGGCCATCCCCGCCGCCCGCAACGATGGTCGGGACCAGAGCGGTGACGCCCAGCCCCGCCACGGGAACAGGCCCGAGGCCAGTAGTGCGGCGAATACGAGCAGCATGAAGACGGGTACAGTCAGCGCTGCCACCGGGATTGCTGCATACACGGCAGTTCCCCCGCGAACCTGAAGGACAGCGCCCGCCCAGCTCAGGGCAAGCCAGGCCGCAAGCATCATTCCCCAGCTGGGACGCGGCGCGCGCACGTCCTCGATGTCGAGCTGGATCACCGCGAGCGTCGCCGCGGTGCCTCCGGCGAGAGCCGTGAGCAGCACTCCGCCTGCCTCGACGGCCAGCATCGCGGCGGCAACGCCCAGCGCGGCGACCGCACCCTCCTGCCAGGTGCGCGGTTGCAGGGTCATCAGGATGGCTGCTGGGACAAGGACCAGAAGACCAAAGGCGAAGCCGACGGCATCCAGCCGCAGGTCGAGCTCCGCGCCGAAACCAAGGGGGCCGAGGCTGATGTCCTGGCTGGAACGCAGCGGTGCCCAGAGAACGACGAGGGCTGCGACCGCTCCCCACATGCCGACCGCAAGCGGCACCCGTCCGACGTCCAACCCTGCAAGCCCGCACGTCGCGGTGAATGCGGCGGCCACGGTCGGCAGCACGATCGGCGCGAAGAGAGCCACGGAGGACATGCGCCGCTAAATGTAGGGGGTGCCTCTACTTCAGGCGATCGATGGCGGCCCTCAGGTCCGCGGCGCGCTCCCTCAGCTTTTCGATCACGTCCGGCGGCGCCTTGGCAATGAACTCCTGATTCGCGAGCTTGGTCTCGACCCGCTCGAGCTCCTTCTCGAGCTCGGCCACTTTCTTGGCGATCACCGCAGGATCAGCAGCGGCCACGGCCGGAAAGACGATGCTGCCGTCGGCGAGGCCCAGGGGCTTGCCGGGTGGTAGGGCGTGAACCACCGCGACGCCTGCGAGCAGCGACAATGCCCGCTCCCAATCGGGGCCGCGGTCGAGCTCGAGCTTCACCGCACCTCCCTTCGGCGGCGCGCCGGTGATGCTCTTGCGATACGAGCGGATCTCTTCGACGGTGTCCATCAAGGCGCTGAACTCGAGCTCCGCCTGCCCATCGGCGTACAGCGAGAGATCCGGGGGCCACCAAGAGCGCATCAGGTAATCGCGGCCGCCTGGCATCCGGCTCCACAGCTCTTCCGTGACGAAGGGCATGAACGGGTGGAGCAGGCGGAAAAGGTTCTCGAGGCAAAAAGCTGCAACACCCAGGGCGGTCGCGTCGTGCGCCCGCAGTCGGTCCTTCGCTGCTTCCAGCCACCAGTCGCAGAACTCGTTCCACGCAAAGGCGTATGCGGCCCACATCGAGTCCTGGAAGGTGAATCCTTCGATGCCTTCGGTAACCGCGGTCCGAGCCGCAGCAAGTCGAGACAGGATCCACCTGTCCTCGATCAGCTCGAGTGAGTACGGCTCGGGGGCCTCCGCCCGCGAACCGTCGAGGCCGCTCGCAAGCACGAGACGAGTTGCGTTCCAGAGCTTGTTGCAGAAGCGGCGGTAGCCCTCGATGCGCGACTCGTCATAGCGGACGTCCTGGCTCGACATCGCGACGGATGCAGCCCACGCCCGCACGGCATCCGCGCCGTAGCGCTGGATCAGCTGTCTTGGGTCGACGCCCGTGCCCAGAGATTTCGACATGCGCCGCCCGTCGGCCGCCTGGACCTGGCAGTGAATGGCCACATCGACAAAAGGCACCTCGCCCATGAACTCGAGGCCGGTCATGATCATCCTGCTCACCCACAGATTGATGATCTCCCTCGCTGTGCTGTTCATGTCGTTGGGATAGAACACCCGCAGGTCTTCGGTTTCGTCGGGCCAGCCAAGGGTGGCGAAAGGCCAGAGTGCCGACGAAAACCAGGTGTCCAGCACATCGGGATCCTGGGTCAGCTCCGAGCTGTCGCACTCGCCACAGTTCCGAGGACGTTCCACCGACACCGTCTTATGCCCGTTCGGGCAGTGGTAGACGGGCACGCGGTGGCCCAGCCAGAGCTGCCGTCCGATGTTCCAGTCCCGCAGGCCGCGCAGCCAGTCGATATAGGTGCGCTCGTACCGCTCGGGGTGCCACCGCACCTTGCCCGCCTCACTCGCCGCGAGCGCCTTGTCGCGCATCTTGTCCATCCGCAGCCACCACTGCTCGCTGACGAGCGGCTCGATGATCGCGTCGCACCGGTCGCAGTGACCCACGTCGTGCGTGTACGGCTCCTCCTCGACCAAGAGGCCTTGCGCCTTTAGATCGGCGACCACAAGCTTGCGGGCCTCAACGCCGGGAAGGCCGTCGTAGGGAAGGCCCGGCACGTTCATGCTGCCGTCGGGATTCATCGCGTTGACGATGTCGAGCGAGTGGCGCTGCCCGATGTCGTAGTCCATCGGGTCGTGCCCCGGCGTGACCTTAAGCGCGCCGGTGCCGAAGTCCATCTCCACCGCTTCGTCGGCCACGATCGGCAGGCGGCGGCCAACCAGAGGAAGGATGGCGGTCTTGCCGACCAGCTTCTGGTAGCGCTCGTCATTGGGATTGACCGCGACCCCAGTGTCGCCGAGCATCGTCTCTGGGCGCACGGTCGCGATCACGACATCGCCGCCCCCCTCAACGGGATAGCGGATGAAGTACAGGGTGTCGTGGTGCTCCTGCCACTTCACCTCGAGGTCGGAGATCGCCGATCGGTCGTGCGGGCACCAGTTGACGATTCGGGGCGCCCGATATATCCAGCCCCGCTCATAGAACTCGACGAACGCAGTCAGCACTGAGCGCACGTAGCGCTCGTCCATCGTGAAGCGCAGGCGGGTCCAGTCGAGTGATGCGCCCAGGATCCGGTCCTGGCTGACGATGGTCTCGCCGACGTCGCTATACCACTCCGCAACACGCGATTCGAACGCCTCGCGGCCAAGCTGCTCCTTGGTCATTCCTTCCGCGGCGAGCTGTTTTTCGATGACGTTCTGGGTGGCGATTGCAGCATGGTCGGTGCCCGGCAGGAACAGAACCTCGTAGCCCGCCATGCGCCGGTAGCGGGCGCAGATGTCCTGGAGCGTGTGGTTGAGCGCATGGCCCATGTGCAGCTCGCCGGTGATGTTCGGCGGGGGCAGACAGATCGTGTATTTCGGCTTGGTGCTCTTCGCATCCGCGGTGAAGAGGCCTTCCCGTTCCCAGCGCGCGTACCAGCCGGCCTCGATGGCCTGTGGGTCGTACGCGGTCTTCATGTCGGAGGTGGTTTTACTCATGGGCGCGTGTTCGGGTCAGAGCTTGGGAATCGCGATGCGCCGGCGAGTTTCGCTTAGCGCGAGTTCGCCGGCGAGGGTACAGATACGGTCTCGGCCCGGCGCATGGTGAGATGGATCTTACCGTTTGTTGCGCTGGCGCTCGCCCACAATATCTTCTGCGGTGCCGGCGCCGGTCGCGCGGGCGATGGTCGCGAACAGGCGTGGCGCGAGATCCTGGAACTTGACCGTGGCCCGCAGCTGCAGCGGCATGACGTCAACCTCAGCGCGATTTCGAGTGATCGCTGTGACCACGGCGTTGGCCACCTGCGCGGGTGAGACTTCGCCTGCGATCGGGTTTGCCTTGAGTCCCGTTTCGGCCCACATGCCTGACTCCTTGACGAAGGTCGGGTAGACGACGGACACACCGACCCCTGTTCCCCAAAGCTCCGCGCGCAGGGCCAGGGCAAAGCCCCGCACGCCGAACTTCGTCGCGCTGTAAACGCCAAAGCCCGGTCCGGCAATCTTTCCTGCGATCGAGGAGAGAAACACCAAATGGCCCGACCTCCGCTCGAGCATCCCAGGCGTCAGGAGCCGCGCCAGCACGATTCCCGCGCGCAGGTTAACAGCGATGGCCCTGTCGAGCTCGTCGACCGTGAACGTGACGAGGCGGCCGCTGGCGGGGATGCCGGCGTTCGACACCAGCACGTCGACCGCGCCGGCTTCCCGAGCCAGCCTTTCCGGCTCTCCGGTTTTCGAGAGATCAGCCGGGATCACGTGCGAGTCGCCCAACTCACGGGCCAGCTTTTCGAGTGCCTCCTCATTTCGCGCTGAAAGAACAAAGCGCGCTCCTTCGCGATGCAGACGGCGTGCTATGTGCGGACCCAGTCCGGTCGAAGCGCCGGTGAGAAGGACGGTCTTGCCGCGGAGGTCCATCACGTCGGAAGGGTACTGATAACCGTCAGTGCATGCACTTGCGGGATTCAGGGGCGCGTCAGAACCGCGTGTGCATGCACTCGCGGGGAATTCCCGGAGGCTAGGCCGACTCTCCGACCAGTCGCGCCGGGCCTTCGCCCTCCTCACCGAACTCGAATTCCGGCTCGAGCGCTTCGCGAATCGAACGCTCGGAGATCAGGCAGCGCTTGATCTCTGGACGGGACGGGATTTCAAACATCGAGTTGAGCAGCGCCTCCTCGATGATCGACTTCAGCGCGCGCGCGCCGGTGCCTCGAAGGAGTGCCAGCTCCGCGATTGCGTCCAGGCTCCCCTTCTGGAAGACCAGCTCAACGTTGTCCAGCGAGAAGAACTTCTGGTACTGCTTCACAAGCGCGTTCTTGGGCTCGGTGAGGATCCGCACGATGTCCTGCTGGTCGAGATGGTGGAGGGTGACAATGATCGGCAGGCGCCCGATGAACTCGGGAATGAAGCCGTACTTCAGCAGGTCCTGCGGCTGCATGTGCTTGAGGGTCTCGGAGATCGCCTTGCGCTCGATCTTCGTGTGCGGGGCGCCGAAACCGATGGCGCGGCGGCCGATGCGCTGCTCGACGACCTTCTCCAGACCGTCGAACGCTCCACCGCAGATGAAAAGGATGTTGGTGGTGTTGATCTGGATGAAGTCCTGGTGCGGGTGTTTGCGCCCGCCCTGCGGCGGCACGTTGGCGACGGTGCCCTCCAGGATCTTGAGGAGGGCCTGCTGCACCCCCTCACCGCTGACATCACGGGTGATAGAAGGGTTGTCCGACTTGCGCGCAATCTTGTCGATCTCGTCGATGTAGATGATCCCGCGCTCCGCGCGGCTAATGTCGAAATCAGCGGCCTGGATCAGGCGCAGGAGGATGTTCTCCACGTCCTCGCCGACATAGCCCGCCTCGGTCAGGCTGGTGGCGTCGGCGATGGCGAACGGGACGTCAAGGATCTTTGCCAGCGTCTGCGCGAGGTAGGTCTTGCCACACCCGGTGGGACCGACCAGCAGGACGTTGGACTTCGTCAGCTCCACGTCGCCTACCGACTTGGAGGCGGAGATGCGCTTGTAGTGGTTGTAGACCTGGACCGAAAGCACCTTCTTGGCGCGGTCCTGGCCGATCACGTATTGATCGAGTGCCGCGCAGATCGTCTTTGGGTTTGGAATGAACCCCGTCTTCTGCTTCTTGGTCCCGGCTGAACGGTTGTCGTCCTCGAGAACCTCCTGGCACAGGTCGATGCACTGGTCGCAGATGAATACACCTGGGCCGGCGACCAGCTTGCGCACCTGGTCCTGGCCCTTGCCGCAGAACGAGCATCGGGTGTATCGCCGGCGGTCTTCTCGTTCGTTCATCGTTCCCTCATCGCGGTCGCCGGCTCGTGTCCATCAGGACGACGCCGGTGCCGGGGGATTATGGCCCCACAGCATCTCGTTGGCAACGCTGATGCACTCACTGCAGATGTACACACCCGAACCGGCTACCAGCCGCACGCCTCGCTCACCCTGACCCTTGCCGCAGAAGGAGCATCGGGCCCGATGCCTTTTGACCTCGCCGCCCTTTGCCTTGCGTCGGAAGATCAACCTGTTGCGACTTTCTCCTTTTCCTTTTCTTTCTCTTTTTCTTTTTCCTTTTCCTTGTCTACCGGCTTGGTCGGCGTGAGGATTATGTCGTCGATCAGCCCGTACTCTTTGGCCGCTTCCGAAGTGAGGAAGTAGTCGCGCTCCGTGTCCTGCGTCACCTTTTCGATCTTCTGACCGGTGTGCCGGGCCAGGATCTGGTTCAGCTGCTCGCGCGTGCGCAGGATCTCCTTGGCGTGGATCTGGATGTCGCTGGCCTGCCCTTGCATGCCTCCCCAGGGCTGGTGGATGAGGATGTTGGCGTGAGGAAGGGCATAGCGCTGGCCGTGGGCGCCGCCGGCGAGGAGAACGGCAGCCATCGAGTAAGCCATCCCGATGCAGATCGTGGAAACGGGCGGACGGATGTACTGCATCGTGTCGTAGATGGCCAGCCCAGCCGTGACCTGGCCACCAGGGCTGTTGATGTAGAGGGCGATCTCTTTCTCGGGGTCTTCTGACTGTAGGAACAACAGCTGCGCCACCACGAGATTCGCCACCTGGTCGTCGATCGGCGTCCCGATGAACACGATTCGATCCTTGAGCAGGCGGGAGTAGATGTCGAAGGCGCGCTCGCCGCGCCCGGTGTTCTCGACGACCATCGGTACGAGATATCCAGCCGGACGCTCTGTTCGTCTCATGTCAGGCACAGGACCATTCTAGACACGGACCCCACAGATTCCGTCAATTCTGGTTCCCTCCGCCCGCGACCTCGACCAGGCGCTCGAGGACGCGAAGCCGGCGCAGCCTTGATGCGAAGTAGCGGCGTGTATTCACTCCCTTCTTCAAATCCTCGATCTGGCCTTTGAGCTCGTCATCCTTGGCACCCTCGTCTTCGATGTATTTCGTCACCTCATCCTCAGAAGGTTCGATGTTCTGACGCCTGGCAAATTCGTCCAGGACGAGGTCGACCTTCAGGCGGGCTTCGGCCTCTGGCTTCTCGTCGTCGACCCACTGCTGCGGTGTTTTGCCCAGGTACTCGAGGTAGCGGTCGAGGCGCAGGCCCTGCCTGTGCAAGCTCCGGTTCAGGGAGTCGAGGTGGCTTGCCAGCTCGCGTTCGATGAGGGCGTCCGGAACCTCGACCGTGGAGGCGTCGACGAGCGCCTTTACGAGTGCTTGCTCGCGAGCCATCAGCGCCACTGCTTTGGCCGATTCTTCGAGCTGTTCCCGCGTGGCGGTTCTGTAGGCCTCGACGTCCTGCTGCTTGCCATCGCTCAGCTGGCTCGCCAGCGCGTCATCGAGCGGGGGCAGCACCTTCTCCTTCACGCCGCGCAGGGTCACCTTGATAGTTCCATCCTTACCAGCGAGCCTTGGCTCGCTGTAGTCGTCTGGGAACGTCACCGTCACGGGCCGCGTCTCGCCCACCTTCGCTCCCGGGATCGCCTCCAGCAGCTCGGGCAGCAGTACGCCCTCCTTGAGCTCCGCCTCCATAGCCTGCCGCGACTCAGAGGCCACGACCTCCCCGCCGGCCTCGATCTCGACGTCGATGACAGCGACATCTCCCGGGCGGGCCTCACGCTCCACAGGGGTGATCTCAGCCATCGGCTGGCGGACGTCCTCCAGCCTCCGGTCGACCATCTCGTCGGTGACCTCGAGGGACGGCGTGGACACGTCGAGGGCCGCAGCGTCGCCAAGCTTCACCTCAGGCATCACGCTGATGGTGGCCTTGAGGCGCGCCGGCCGGCCGCGCTCCAGCTCGATGACCTCGACGTCAGGGTTGCCGATGGGATTGATCGATTTCTCGTCGAGTGCCTGCCTGAGGACCTCCGGGACCATCGTCTCGACGACCTCCTCGCGGATGGCGGCGGGGCCCAAGCGAGCTTCGACCAGGCCGCGCGGGGCGCGACCCGGCCGGAAGCCCTCGACCTTGGCCCGAGAGACCAGGCGGTTGAGCACGCGATCGAAAGTCGCGTCCACGACCTCCGCCGGCACCTCGATCGTCATCCCCACCTGGCTCTTCGGCAATGGCTCCATGACCACGGTCAGGGGCGGGGATGGAGCCATGCGGCCGATTCTACGTAGGGGCGACCCCCGATCGAGCGGCGGCCTACGGGGACGGTATCGGGACCGGGCTTGGGGTCGGGCTCGCCAAAACTGGACCCGTGCCAGGGTCCGGCGGGAGGTCGTAGTTGACCGGCTTTGGCGTCGGGCTCGGCGGGTTGTCGCCGGGGAGCCTGGCGACGCTCGTGGTGTCAGCGAGGAACCAGCTGTTGTTCGCGCCCTTGACCACGTTGGGCGGCGGGATGTACCACGTGTTCCCGGGCTTGCCGCTCAGCGCGCTGGCCATGAAGCTGTGCCAGCCTGGGGTCGCGACGAACACACCGTCGGAGCCGCGGACCATGGTGTGGTGGTAGTCGAGGATGTCCCCGATCCACAACACAGCCGCGAGGTCTGGAGTGAAGCCGACCGTTGCCGCGTCCTTGAAGTCGTCCGAAGTACCGGTCTTGGCCGCCACGATGCGGTCCTTGAAATGCAGCGGGCTGTTGTAACCGAAGATCTTCGCACGGTTGTTGTCGTCCGCCATGACCTGCGCGATGATGAAGGCAACCCCGGGGTCTACGGCCTGCCGCGCGCGCTGGTCGGGATGTGTTTGATACAGGACGCGGCCGTGCGAGTCCGTCACCGAGATGATGGCTTCAGGGGTGTGATACACACCCATGTTGGCGAGCGTCGCCATGCCGCCAACGTGCTCGAGCAGCGTGATCGGGTAGCCGCCGAGGGTCACGCTCGGACCGTAGGTGTCGGCCGGCGCCTGCGGGTTGTAGCTGCCGTTGGCATTGATGTAGCGGGGGAAGATGCCCAGGGTGCGATAGAAGGAAAGGACCGCCGGCACGCCGATCGACAGCTCGACCTTGACGGCGCAGATGTTGAGCGAGTTGCCCAACGCCTGCTTCAAGGGCAGCACGCCATGTGACCTGCTGTCGTAGTTGTAGAACTTGGTCGTGCTGTAGGCGTCCTTGTAGATGAGGGGACTCGGGCCGTCGTAGACGGGCGTGTCCACGGTGGCCGCCCTCGCGTTGATGACCGCAGCGTACGTGTACGGCTTCACCGACGAGCCGACGTTGCGAGGCGTGGTGGTCCAGTTGTACTGACCGCCGGGCGCGTTGTAGTTCGGCGAGCCGACCATGACCACGATCTGGCCGGTTTTTGGGTCCTCAGCGATGAGCGCGGACGAAAGCCGGCCCTTGGGATCGCATGATGGCGGCGCCAGACAGTGAGCCAGGTTGGTCCGGACGACGGCCTCGCCGATCTGCTGCAGGCGGAGGTCTAGCGTGGTCTTCACGTTCAGCTGCTGAACGCCCGGCTTGAAGCCGAGCTGTCGCAGCTCTTCGAGGACGAAGTCGACGAAGTGGGGCGCGAGGAAGCTGTTGATTGGCGCCTGGAACGTGAGCGGCTCGGCGAGCGCCTTTTCCATGTCCGCCGGCGTGATGAAGTTCGCGCGCACCATCGCCTGCAGCACCTCGGTCTGGCGACGCTTCGACGCCTCGGGGTGAAGGACCGGGTTCCACTCCGTGGGAGCCTGGGGGAGACCGGCCAGAGTCGCAGCCTGGGCGAGGTCGAGCTGCGATGCGTGGATGTGGAAGTAGCTCTGCGCGGCGGCCTCGACGCCGTACGACTGCGAGCCGTAGAAGCTCTTGTTCAGGTACAGCTCCAGGATCTGCTCTTTGGAGTACGCCTGGGTGAGCTCATACGCGAGCGCCAGCTCCCTGATCTTGCGGCTGACGGTCTGATCCGGGGTCAGGAACTGCTGCTTGGCGAGCTGCTGCGTGATCGTGGAACCACCGCCGACGATGTGACCGTAGCGAAGGTTGTCGAGGACGGCCCGGATCACACCTTGAATGTCGAATCCGGGGTTGGTCCAGAACCCCTTGTCCTCGATGGCGATGGTGGCGTTGACCATCACGGGGTTGACGTCCTTGAGCCTGACCGCCAGCCGGTGGTCGCCGTGGTTGCCAACATTCCCGAGGAGCTTGCCGTTGCGGTCGGTGATCGCCGTGTCGCCCGCGAACGCGGAGCTGTCCAGGCCCTGGATCGAGGGGAGGCTGTCGAAGAACGACTGGGCCGCGGCGTCAACCGCGAATCCGATCACGAACACGACCGCCAGCACCACGCCGAGACCCCGGACCGTGGCCACCCGCCGCTGGCGCTGGCCGATCGGCGACCAGGTCGCGTGCACCCGGGCTCGAGGGCGATGGCCCTCCTTGGTCTTAATGCGCTCAGGAACGTTTCGAGACATGAGTGAGGAGCCCGTTGATTCTAGGGCCTCCAGTACCAGACAACGCCAGCCGGGCGCAGGCGGTTACGGCCGGCCCGGCCGGAAGCGGCTCACCAGACCCCGGCGCGCCAGCTGCCATTCTTCCGCCTCCACGGCCTTCAGGAGGTAGATCGCGACCACGTACACGAGGCCGCCGACCGGGGCGGTGAGGTAGATCGGGAATCGGGCCAGGAGAAACAGCACCGCGCCCATCAACGCGCCTGCCAGCAGCACCCTCCAGCTGAGGTTCAGCCAGGGCAGCCGCAAGTCCGGCCTGCGGCGCTGCACGAACCACCACCCGATCGAGCAGAGCGCAGCCTCCGTGACCACGGTGGTCGCACTCGCGGCGAGGTAGCCGTAGAAGGGGATCAGAACGAGGTTCAGCACGATGTTGAGGGCCGCCGCCAGCCCGGTGGCCCAGGCGTTGAAGCCCTGGCGGTTGGTCGCGTTGAGCATCGCGTAGAAGGCCGAGTTGGCAAAGAGAAAGACGATCCCGAACGCAAGGATGCGAAGCGACGCCTCGGACTGCGAGAACAGATGGAAAAGCCTGCCGATGGGGTGGACGAGCACGAACGTCCCCACGGTGAGCGGCCAGCCCAGCAAGACCAGAACCTTGAAGAACCGCTGATAGGCGGTCCTCAGCCGCGACGGGTCGCTGACGAAATACACACCAAGGATCGGGTACACGACCGCCTGGATGGCGAGCGGGACGAACTGCAGCGACTCAAACGGTTTGTACGCGAGCTGGTACCAGCCGACTTCAGCGAACGACCTGTAGTGCTGAAGGATCGGGACATCGGCGCGGAAGTAGAGGTTCGTGAGAAAGAAGGTGAGCGCGAAGGGCAGCGCGAGCGGCAGCCAGCGCTTGACGAGGCCGACGTCCAGCCCAAGGCGGACGCGGCCCAATCGGAATACGTGGATGACGACAAGCGAGTAGACGGAGGTGAACAGGAAGGATGCGGCGTAGGCCCAGATGAAAAACGCCACCGGCGCGTGGGTCCGCGCGCCGAACAGAATGAGCCCGGCCTGGATGGCGATTTCGCCGATGATCGCGATGGCGTCGAACTCGGCCCGGCCGACCGCATAGAAGGTGTTGCGGAGGAGGTTGGCGTATACGGTCGCCACCAGCAGCGCCGCCCCCGGCACGAGCAGCGAGCCGAGCCCGGCTTCGAAGTACAGAGCCACCGCGAGAATGCCGAGTGCGGCCGCTGCCAAAAATATCTTCACCACCATGAGGGTGCCCAGGTAGTGGCCGAGCTCCTGGGGGGTGCGTGCCGCCTCGCGGGTATAGAGGGGATTGAAGCCCAGGTCGGCGACCACCGACACGAGTGCCGAGAAAGCGAGCAAGGTCGTATACCGGCCATACGCGACGTCGCCGAGTGAGTTCGCCATGACAAGCACGACGACGAGTGAAACCAGGCGCGAAACGACGCGTGCGCCGAGGATGAAAAGGCTGTTGCTGACCGCTCGCGCGCCGAGCCCGGAGGGGACCGAAGCGCCGAGCTCGGTCATCACGCCAATCCTAAGCGGTGGTCCACCGCCGATCGCGCCCCCACGCTGGCCCTCCCCTTAAGGGGGAGGTCACTCAGGTTGCGCTGGTGGGCGGCGGCTCTGGCGGGGCGAGCTCCGGGGCGGCCAGAAGCAGCACCGGGCCGTTGTTGAGTGCGGGCGAATGCTGGTTCAGGTCGTCGATCGCATGCGACAGCTGCGCATAGCTGACGTGGTAGCCGCGCCCTTTCGAGATGCCGGGGTCGTTGAGCCAGACGCCCGTTTCGTCGTATCCGATGATGAGCACGAAGTGGGGCACGGACCAACCCTGCTGCTCGTAATGGCTGCGGTAGCCAGGGTAGTTGGGGTTGCCGAGCCCGTGAGTGCGCACCTCGGCGATCAGCGGCCGGCCGGCGGCCAGCTGCTCGCGTATCACCTGCGGAGTGCTGGGGACGATCTCGTAGGCGTAGCCGTAGTACTGCTTGGCCAGCTCGCCCATGCGATTGTCGGTGAGGTCGTCCTCTGAACCCCAGTTTTGTTGCTGCCACTGCACGAGGGCCGCGATCTGCGCATCGGCGCTGCGCGGGCTGATCACCACCGAGGTGTCGTGGTGCCAGTAGGCGGCGAGCATCAGCATGGTCGCCTCCTCGCAGCTTTCCTGGTGCAGCGCCCAGTTGTTGAGGGGCGCCTGAGTCGTGTAGGGAACCTGGAGAAGGACGCGGTCGGGAGGAGGCGCCGGTGAGGGGAGGTCCGACGGCGCTGTATTCGGCATGAACGGCACCGCCTGGACTGGGGTGATGCCTGGCAAAGGCGCGGCTTCGCTCGCAGCGAGGTAATGCTTCGCGGCCACGGCGACGACGCTGCCCGAAACCATGGCCATGACCAGGGCCGTCGCGATGCGGCCCCAGTGAACGCGGCGGCGCCTGCGGCGGGCCACCCGCCGGACGACGTCAACGCCCACGCGCGGAGCTCCCACCACGACCAAAAGCTGCGGAACCGACGCAGCGCAGGCATGTCTGGATGATCTGTGTCTCCCCCCCATGGATGGCATCGACGGCGCGCGTTGCGGGCGTCGGTGGGTCCGCCGATCTGATCGCGGGCTTGCAATGACAACGTTCGCGGCCTGGCCGCTACTTGCAGCGGGCGCGGCGGCGGCGCCCGACGTGCTCAGGAAGCGCACGGTGCAGTTCGCCGGCACCGCGCTGGGCGGGGAAGGCAATGGCTAAGGCGCACTAATGGGTCTGCCGGTCGCAATCTAGCCCATCGCCCTGCCGCTTGGGGGGAGTTCGGGGGGCCTTAACCTATAATCCGCTCGGCTCAGCGAGATCAGAGCGCGCCAGTGATGGATACAAAGGACCGCCGGTGAGCGCGCAACCTTTCCGGGTCGCAATCGGTTGTACATACCGATGATGGGCCTCCTCAAGTGGATGTTCGGGCTCGGCCTGCTCGCCGTGCTGGGCGTCGGGGTGGGTCTCGGTTTCGCCGTCTGGGGCACCTCGCAGGGCGTGACCTACACGGTCCCGGACATCGTTCCGCTGTCCGCCAATGCGGCCCAGGTGAGCCCGGGGGCGCAGCTGCCCACTCCAATCACCCTGCCCGCAGCGGTGAAGCTGCCGGTGCCGTTCACCCCGCAGGCGCCGCTCAACGACTGGGCGGCCAAGCAGCACACGTGCGAGGAGGCCAACCTGGTCCAGGTTGACCGCTACCTGCGCGGCGACCACTCCGGGGCTCTAATCGACCCGCGGACCGCCGACGCAGCGATCAACCAGATCACGAAGTGGAAGCCGACTCTCGACCTGACGCCCGACATGGTGGGCAAGCTGGCCAAGCAGTACATGGGCTGGGCCTACCAGGTCCTGCCCGCGGACCGAGTCAACATCAAGACCCAGCTGGCGCTGGGGCGGCCGGTGATCGTCGGCGTGCGCACCCACGGGCTGGGCAACCCGAATTACCCCGGCTACAGGACGCATTACGAGCAACCGGGATACTCGGTCGCCCATTACGTGACGGTGGTCGGCTACCAGAATTCGGACATGCTGATCCTCAACGATCCCGGGCTTACCCGCGGGCACGGCGTCCTGATCAAGTACGACCAGCTGATCTACGCCATCAACGACCTCGACCGCGCCTATCCGGAGCTGAACGCGGGGCTGGTCTTCCTGGTCCTGGCGCCGCCCGCCGCTACGTCGTAGAGCCCGCCTAGGCGAAGACGATCGCTTCCTGGAAGTCTGAGTAGGCCGCCTCGAAAGAGCGTTTGCCGACCCAGTACTGGCCGCGGATCGGATCGTTGACCAGCACCGCATCCGGCTTGACCCCGACCGCCGTGTACACGTGGGACTGCGCAGGTCCGATGTACGGGATCCACCTGCCGTCATAGCTCAGGTAGTCATGACGCGGATGCCAGGCCCAGTCGTAGGTGGCGTAGACGACCACGGGGTGTCCCGCGGTGAGCCGCGCATAGATGCTTTCGGCCGGCATCCAGCCATACGCGATGACCTTCGCTCCGTGGGCGCGAGCGACGCGCACCAGCGGCGGGTAGTTTGCCTGGAGGCCGGTTACGTTCTCAATGCCATCGACCGAGCCCACGAATGTGAGGTAGGGATTGCCCCAGCGCAGGATGCCTCGGGCGTCGCGGTACTGAGGCCGTAGGTCCGCGCCCATCTCGGCCAGGATCTGGTCCTGGCTCAGATAGATGCCCTGGTGCGTGAGGGCCATGGAAGTCGCGGTCTCCTCGCAGCTCAAAGCGCGGTGCTGGTAGTAAAAGCTGACTCCCGACACGATGTGAGTCTTGCTGCGGAGAACATTGAGCGCCTGCTGGATTGCGGCCGCTGTCTGGTTGAGGTCATTGGTGATGGAGCCGAACTGGCCGGCGCTTGTCGCGGCTGCATATGCCTTGCGATCGGCGTCGACCCGAGCCCCGTAGGCCGATACGCCCAGGCCGTACATCGTCGCCAGCGAAATCTGATAGTTGGCTCGGGTGAACGCCTTCTTGGTGATCGTCGCCGCGTCGAGGCGTGCGCCGAGGTCGACCTGGACCGCGGTCATCGAGCGAATGAGGCGCTCGGCGTGCGCGAGCCGACCAAGCTGATCCTGCAAGGCGTAGTTCCTCGAGTCGACCAGGACCGCGTCCGCCGGGTCGCTGACGATGCCGAGGATCGCAGCTCGCGCCGTCAGACCAATCACCCTGCTGTACTCAGAGGCGATGCGCTGGTCGATCGGGATGAGCCGGGTTTGCAGATCCCAGTCCGAGCGCAGTGCGATGAAGTCGGCCGGATTTGAGGCGGCCTCGAGGGCCTCGTGGCGCGCCTTTCGCTCGACCTCGGAGTCGGCTCCGAGCGCCGTGGTCAGGCGCTGCTCAGCGCCCATCGCTCCGGCGCGAGCAAGCCGCAGATTGCTCGCCCAGATGTCATCGCTCTGCGCCTCCCAACGATCGACGGTCGACTTGCCCTCCGGCAGCCAGAACTGGCTGCCGGCGCCAAAGACCTTGATCGCTGTGGCGGCCTTCCACTCGGCTTGCATGGCGGCGAGATCCGAGCTCGGGACGCCGTGCGCGACCATCTGTTTCCAGCGCGCGTGAAGGTCGGCGGCTCTCGTTTGAAGGTGTTGGGCGTTGGCCGATGCCGGCGGGACTCCGCTGCCCCCAAGCGTGCTCACGATCGCTGCCGCCATCAGGGTGGCGACGGCACGGCCTCGGATGCTCTGACGGAGAAGGGCCTGGCGCACCCGTCGTGGCACGGCGGGGCCATCTACGCCAGGGTAGACGGCCTCGAGCTGACCCGCCGGGCTGCTCATGGTCGTGGATGTTGCTCCGCTCTCCCGTCGCTCACAACCCCTTAACCGCGCCTGTTTTGCCGGTCTTGCTGGAAAGATTCCGGCGGACCTAGTCCGAACGTGGTCTGGCAAAGAGGTCGTCGGCTGCGACCAGGCGTTCCTGGCGGGTGCCGGGGAAGTGAATCCGGACGCCTGGACGTCCCGGGCTGCCCAGCTCCCAACCGGCTGCATAGAGGCGTGCCGCGGCCGCGAAGTCGCCGGCCTGGGTGACCTGGACGCCGTCGGTGAAGCCGAGGCTCTGCCCGCGAGCTCCAGGAAATCCGAGGAGGACCTCGCCGCCCGTCTTGAGGTGATAGGCGTACTCGTCGAGTGACCCGCCCTGGCTGGCGGCGACGAGCTCGGCGAGGGTGGGGAACTTGCCCTCCTTCATCGCCGCTTTGACGTCGGCGCGCTCAGTACGGCGCAGGTTTCGCTCGCGCCGGCGCTTCTCGGTCAGGAGCTGGTCACGCTCTCCACGCAGCACGGCCAGCTCCTGCTCCATAGGCCGCATCCGCTCCCGCACGCCCGCCACTCGTTTCTCGAGCTCTGAGTCGTCGAGCGCCGTCAGGTCGTCAGACACGTTTCGACATTACTGCTCGTGCTCCGCCCGGCGGTTGCGAAAGCCGGCGAAGAGCGCGAGGTCGTACACGATCTTCAATCCACCAGCCGCGAAGAATGGGATTCCGAACGCAGCGAAGCCGATGGCTATGCCGGCGAGGGCCGGTCCGAAGGATTGGGCGACGCCGCGCACAGCCCCGGTCATGGCCACAGCGCCAGCTCGCTCGGCGGGAGGCACGATCGAAACGATGTAGGCCTGGCGCGCAGGCACGTCCATCTGAGACAGCGCAAAGCGACACAACAGCAACGCGATCGCCCACGGGAGGGTCGGGCTCAGCGGAACCAGCAATAGCAAGATGTTGCTGGGGAGGTGGGTGAAGACCATTGTGTTGACCAGGCCGAAACGATCGGCCAGCCTGCCCGAGGCCTCGTACGACACCGACTGGAGGATCGCGATCGCTGCGAACACCGGCCCGAGAAGTTGGACGTCTGCGCCGAATCGAGCGTGAAGCCAGTAGGCGATGACGGCGTTGGCGACAAAGCCGCCTCCCAGCGAATCGAGAGCGAAGAGTGCCGCCAGGCCGGCCAGCGGCCGCAAGCTCCCAAAGGCCACGGGCGCGGCGGCGACCTCGACGCGCTTGCTCATGAATAGAGGTAGGGCGGCGGTGATGAGACCGATCGCTGCATAGAGAAGGAAGAAGGCCCGGCCTCCGTCCACTCCATGAGCGAGCGCCGCGGCAAGCCCACCCGCGGCGTTGAAAAGGCCGCCGGTGAGCGAGTAACGCCCGAAGGCGACGTTGCGACCCGATTGCGGGACCGCCTCGGCGAGCACGGCTTGCTCGACCGCTGCGAAGGGGCCGAGATCGACGCTTGCCGCTCCGAGCATGCCGGTCACTCCTGCGAGGACGAGGAGGACGGGCTGGCCGGACAATGCAAGGTCGAGGCCCGTGAGCGCCATGAGCACGCCGGCGAGCGCAAGCACCCGACGGCGGCCCCAACGCGCCGCCAGAGCGGCGCTGGCCAGTCCGGACAGCGAGGCTGCGGCCAGGCCGATGCCCAGCGTGAGGCCGATCAGCCCCGGCGAAAGGCCGCGACTCTCGAGAAGGACGCCGATCAGGACGGCTGAGAAGCCGAAGCCAAAGGCGCGCAGGCCACGAGTCGCGAGCAGGAGTGACCGATCCAAGGAAATGCGATTTTCGATCAGTTGAGCTGGGCTGGTGGGGAGGCTAGCGGCGGCGAAGCGCCTGCGCGCCCACAGCGGCGAGCAGCGC